>JABJMI010000283.1 GCA_018659505.1 Planctomicrobium sp. | reverse complement strand
GGCATCGAGAATGCAGACGAGCGAGACTTCCGGTAAATCGAGACCTTCACGCAGAAGGTTAACACCGACGACAGCATCAAACTTCCCCTCACGGAGTTCTCTTAAGACCTCGACACGCTCAATCGCATCAAGTTCGCTGTGCAACCATTCGCAGCGAATTCCTTCCTCTTGAAGATAGGTGACTAGGTCTTCAGAAAGTCTTTTTGTGAGAGCGGTCACCAAAGTCCGTTCACCACGTTCGGTACGTAAACGAATCTGTTCCATTAAGTGAGGAACTTGCCCGCGTGCGGACTGAATATGAATAACCGGATCGACAAGTCCCGTGGGACGAATCACCTGTTGAGCGATTTCGCCGTCGCTTTGCTCGAGTTCCCAATCTGCCGGAGTTGCTGATACGAAGACTGTATCGCCGCGCCGTTGATCCCATTCTTCAAACTTAAGTGGTCGGTTATCGAGTGCCATCGGCAGCCGGAAGCCATGCTCGACCAGCGTTCCTTTACGTGCCTGATCCCCATTAAACATCGCTCGAACTTGAGGAATCGTCTGGTGAGATTCATCCACAAACAACAGGAAGTCTTCCGGAAAGAAGTCATACAGCGTCGCCGGTGGATCACCCGGTTTTCTTTTTGCTAACGCGCGAGAATAGTTTTCGATGCCGGGACAGAAACCGATTTCCTTGAGTAATTCGAGATCATGACGAGTGCGAGCCGAGAGGCGTTGGGCTTCGAGAAGTTTTCCTTCTTTCTGAAACTTCGCCAATTGCTGAGCCAGCTCTTCCCGAATTTCGTCGAGCGCATCATTGATTCGAGACTGAGGCAGAACAAAGTGTTTCGCAGGATAGATGTATGCATCTTTGAGAGTCTTACTGCCGACTCCACTGATTGGGTCAATAATCGAAAGTTTCTCGATCTCGTCACCCCAGAGTTCGACTCGATAGGCAAACTCTTCATAAGCAGGCCAAACTTCGATGACATCGCCTCGCACACGGAACTTTCCTCGCTGAAAATCAAAGTCGTTGCGATCATATTGAATGTCAATCAGTTTCAGTAGAAAGTCATCCCGGTTGATCGTGTCCCCCACATTGAGCGGGACCATCATGTCGAGGTAATCTTTAGGTGAACCTAAACCGTATATGCAGGAAATACTTGCGACGACGATTACATCTCGTCGAGAAACGAGAGCACTCGTTGCTAGCAAACGGAGGCGGTCGATCTCATCGTTAATACTCGAATCTTTCTCGATGTAGATATCTCGCTGCGGGATGTATGCCTCGGGTTGATAATAGTCGTAGTAACTCACAAAGTAGCTGACCGCATTATTCGGAAAGAACTCTCGAAATTCCCCATACAATTGCGCAGCCAAGGTTTTATTATGCACGAGAACTAATGTCGGTCGCTGCACCTGGGCAATGACATTCGCCATCGTGAATGTTTTCCCTGTCCCTGTTGCCCCTAGTAGAACCTGTGATCGTTTTCCTTCATTCAGCCCGCGGACAAGCGTTTCGATCGCAGTCGGCTGATCACCTGCAGGCTGGAATTCGGAAGAGAGTTCAAATTGTGGCATAGTCAACAATTGTATTGTGGAAAGGAATGATAGAAGATGCTGCATCATAGCATTTCTGAATCATTTCATCTTGCAACATTATTTCAATACGTAACGTGCGATTGATAAAACGCACAAACTAACAGACGACATGGCTCAACGAATTTTGATATTCATTTATGAACTCCTCTTGTTGCTGATCGCGATCTCTTCAGAAGCAGCGTGGATCAACATGCTGATGCTGCAACTGACTCTTGTTCCCATGTTTGTGGAGCTCATCCTCTCAGCAGGAAGTTCAACACGATTCACTAGGGTGTTGCCAATTATTCTTTCCAATGTGTTGCTGGCGAGCGGGTTTTGGTTTGGGTTACCCTCGAACGACCTTTTCACGCATCAAGCTGGCATTGTTTTGATGTGCGTCGGAGTCGGTGGACTGACAGGCTGGTTTCCTGTATTTGGAAAACAGAACACTCAAAAAAGACTCAGTCGATCTTTAATTCCGATCTGTTTGGCAGCGATATTCTTTTATCGAACGGTTCAGACCTTCATTTGGAGTGAACAAGATCTTGCCCTACTGGCTGTTATCTCTCTCTTCTCGCTCGCCATTTGTGGAATCCGTTTGATGGGACCGCTCTTGATGGAGCAAAGAATTCACTTCTCGATCCTTACAATCCTCAGTAATGCAAACATTGCGACGATCCTTATCGGTTGGGAGAAACTCTTCCCCGCGCGAACATGGATTGGCACTTCGAATATTCCCTCTGGGAAATTTCTTCTCATCGCCATATTGGTCACGGAATCATTTGCAGCGATTCTCATGATCCTGAGTCACCAACGCTTCATCAAAGAAGAAAACGGTAATCTTAATGAAACGGACTTCGTCATTAAAATGAATTCGTCTCCTTGGCTCGGCAAAATTTTTCTGGCAGGGAATTTAAGCATGGCAGGCTTCCCGATGTTTCCCGGATCGATTTGGAGATTCGCCTTACTCGCGGCGTTGATTCTGCCACACGAAAAGTCCAATGTCACTCAACTTGCAGAGCCACACAGAGCCTTCATTTTTCTGGCAATCGTATTCATGCTGGCGACAATCCTAGTCACATTAGGACAAGTCAGAATGTTGCAGCGATACATAGAACGAAATGTACATGATCGAGAATTCGCGACGGTGAGCAATGCCTGATTATTTTGTACCGTTATATTTCACCAAATTCGAGTTCTTATTATGACAACCTCTCAATCCATTTGCGTCTTTTGCGGTTCCTCGACTGGGACTGATCCAGTCTATGCAGACATCGCAAATGAACTGGGAAAGGAATTCGCGAAAGCTGGGATAAAGCTTGTTTTCGGCGGTGGTCACATTGGGTTAATGGGAGTTGTCGCTGATGCTGTGCTCGAAGATGGTGGAGATGTCATCGGTGTGATCCCCGAGTCTCTTCAAATGCGAGAACTTGCTCATCCCGGCGTGCAAGACATGCGGATTGTGGATTCAATGCACACCCGCAAAGCATTGATGGCGGAACTCGCTAATGCGTTTGTCGCGCTGCCGGGAGGCTTAGGTACTTTCGAAGAACTGTGTGAAATCCTCACGTGGGCGCAGCTAAGCTTTCACGACAAACCAGTAGTGATTCTGAATGTGAACAACTATTACGACTCTCTGTTGGCGATGATCGACCATGGCATTCGCGAAGGCTTTATGAAACCGAAACATCGAGAGTTATTTCATGTTGCGGACAGTGTCGCTGAGTTAATGAAGCTTCTGAATGAGTCAGATTCAGGCAGCAGCGATGCCGAAACATTGTTTGAGAAAACCTGAGCAAAGTGGATTGTTTCACGTTGTCTATAAGAAACGAATCTGATTTCACTCAGACCGGTACATTGAAAATTTCACGACGTCCCGTGGTCAGTTTCTTAAAGTTTGAACGTACAACGGGCAGCACACTAAATGTGTGCAGCTAAACGAGATTATTGCTAATTCTTAATTCCTAATTCCTAACTGCTTTGCTACAGCATTGAGTTGCTTAATCTCATCTTTGCTCATTAAACGACCATTCTGCTTCGGGCGCTGATCATTCACCGGAAGATTGTCGGGGAAGATCATGGTGAAACGATCAGCTGGAATGTCTTGATTTACTTTCCAGTTGGAAAACGAACCGATCATGCCACCAAATAACTCAATCGGGCTGCCATCTTCTTTAACAGTGAACGAATAGTAACGATACTTCTTGGGCAACCAGACGCCAGGGATGACCTCTTCATGGTCCAGACCCGACCATGTTGCGTATTCAATCCAGTCTTCAGCATCGGGACGTTTCATGACATACGCAACTTTCAATTGTGTCCCCAGTTCCATGTCGAAATGAATTCGATGATTCCAGTGCCAGC
>JABJMI010000580.1 GCA_018659505.1 Planctomicrobium sp. | reverse complement strand
CCATAATCATTATTTACTATAGAGATGAACTGAAGAAATATGTCGCTGCGCGTTTTGATGATGGGAACCGGGACGTTTGCACTCCCTTCATTTCAAGCTTTAATGAATTCTGACCATGAAGTCGTAGGCTTGGTGACTCAACCTGATCGAGTTGGTCGGGGTCATCATCGTCATGTCAATGAGATGAAACAGGCTGCCCTCGATTCAGAGGTCGCAGTCTTTCAGCCAGAGAACGTCAACACTGATGAATCGCTCACAACTCTAAGAGATTTCAAAGCCGATATTTTTGTCGTCGCAGCGTATGGGCAAATTCTTTCTGGTGAGTTACTGGGAATTCCTCGCTTAGGTGCGATCAATTTACATGGTTCGCTGTTACCGAAATACCGTGGAGCTGCACCGGTTCAATTCGCTGTCCTTAATGGAGAAAAAGAAACGGGCGTCACCATCTTCCAGATTGAGCCGAAACTCGATGCAGGACCAATCCTCGGAGTCGTCTCTACCGAGATCGCCGCCAAAGAAACGAGCGGTCAGTTGCATGACCGGCTTTCGGAGCTTTCCGTGCCTCTCACACTAAAGGTTTTAGCTGGGTTGGAAAGTGGCAATATCGAACGAATTGTCCAAGAGAAAAGTGCCGTCACCAAAGCGCCAAAAATTCGTAAGGAACATGGTCTCGTCGATTGGTCGCGAACTTCGAGTCAGATTTGCTCACATGTCTTCGGAATGCAGCCATGGCCCATGCCATATGCTTATTTACATATTCCTGAGAAAAAAAGTTCTCGTATTATCCTATTAGATGTCGTAGAACTGAATGCGAATGAGGCTGATCGGGTACTAAAATTAAATCCGGGGCAGACACAACAGGTCGATGGTCGTATGCTCGTGAAGACAGGCGACGGAGTAGTTGAAGTCCTACAACTGCAACCGGCGGGAAAACGTCCGATGTCGTCGGAACAATTTTTATGTGGAACGAACATCGAGAACGCTCAATTTGCTGGTGACAATCAATCATAAACTAACGAGAGTCAACATTGGGCTGCACACACTGAAGTGTGCAGCTAAACGAAACTTTTACTAAATCCTAATTCCCAGTTCCTAGTCTCTAAATGTCCTCATCCGCTGAAAAATATCTGAAGCCGGAAGTGATTCGAAATGTCGCTCGGCTCGACTTGCGGGCGAAGTTCATTGTTGAAGGGTTTCTTTCTGGGCTGCACACTTCGCCCTTTCAAGGGTTCAGCGTCGAGTTCAGCGAACATCGTCGTTATTCGCATGGAGATGACCCGAAGGATATTGACTGGCTCGTTTATGCGAAAACAGATCGCTACTACATCAAGAAGTATCAAGCCGAAACGAATTTGACTGGGTATCTTCTGATGGATCTGTCTGAGAGTATGGCTTACACCTACCGTCAGGAACTGACGAAATTTGAGTATTCGATCTGCTTGGCTGCGGCGCTGGCGTACATGATGGTTCATCAGCAAGACCCGGTTGGTCTCGTGACCTTTGATGAGAAAATTCGTGCCAGCTTACCAGCGCGAAGTAAAAGAACTCAGCTGGCGAATATCCTCAGTTTGCTATCTAAAGCTCAACCAACAGGTCCAACCGAAGTTGCGAAAAACCTTCAGCGATACGCAGCCATGGTTAAGCAGAAAAGCCTGGTGATGTTGTTCTCTGATTTATTGACTGATCCGAAACCAGTGATCGATGCGATTCGAATGCTAAGATTCGCTGGTCACGATGTGATTATCTTCCATGTGTTGGACGAGGCTGAAGTCCATTTTCCATTCAGCGGAATGTGTGATCTACGCGATCCAGAAAGCAATCAAAACATGCTGGTCGATGCTGCCGGAATCAGAAAAGATTACCTGGAAGCCCTGCAAGAGTTGCGAGAAAATTACAAGAAAGAATGCCGCTCAATGGGAGCTGACTTTGTCGAACTCGATACTAGCATGCGATTCGATAAAGCACTTGTGGAATATCTCTCACAACGTCAGGCGAGATTTTGATTCATTTTGAATAGGAGAAAGCGGAGAGTAGAGAGAAGTTTGTCTTCTTGCTTCTGCTCAGCTTGATAAGCTAGGACAGGTCTCAGCATCGTGCAGTTGATTTGAAACTTCTGGCGAGTGACTCAGCCTGCGAGATTTTTGCGTAGTTGGTATTATTTACCCAAGAAGTAAAGCGGAAAGCACGCGCATAAAGACGGGCTCCGTTGTTGACTGCTTAAGCCCATCTAGCACCGCGATCATTGCAATTGAGACATCTTCTTCTAAGTTATTTGAATTGTTTTGACTACCTTTCCCAATACGAAACCTCAGATGTGTTTCGTTGTTCCTGTTTCGCCTAATCCTATCAAGATCCTCACGCTCTACATTCTTGAACATGGAAATCTGGCCTCGTTCTTGAGCAGTAAAGACTATATTAATCAATTGCTCAAAGCGAAGTGAACCACTATTACCAGCAACGAGATTTCCTCGATCAATAACAAGGTCAAGGAATCCTTCTATGATTCTCGCAAGATCTCTTAGCTTATTTGAAGCACCACGATGGTCAATTGCATCCTGCAATTCTCCAACAATCACTTCGATTTCCTCTTCAGAAAGCGTTATTTTTGCACAAGGTAGTCGTACTCTTGTGGAGGATGGCGAGTGGGCACCGACACGATTATTAGACCGTTGTTCCTCAGCCGCACTCGAGGGCAGAATT
>JABJMI010000174.1 GCA_018659505.1 Planctomicrobium sp. | reverse complement strand
GGCACAACGTCGGGGTTGATGAGACTCAGTTTGATTGGCTCACCCGGTTTAACTTTGAATGATTTCGTCTTAAAACTCAGGTTCGTGCCGGTCTCCATCATAATTTCGCGAGCGTTTGCAATCGGTTGAGTCCAACGATTTGGTTTCAAACTGCTCGCGTACAGCACATCCTTCAAGATTGGATGTGGTTCAACTTCTTTACTCTTCGCATCAATCGCTGGATGATTCTGAAACGGTGGGTCGAGAGCGTGGATCGTGAGAAACAAATCGTGAGCATCATCGTTCGAAAGATGTGTCCTCATATGAAGTTGATTCACCGGTTGCAGATTTGGCATCTCCAAGAACAGTGACTTTCCATCCTGTAGAACGACAGCTTTCGTAATCTGAATCACGTCATGACCGGGTGTTCCATAGTGCGAGCTAGAAAATTCTGGTGAGCCATAACCCGGGCTGTAGCGATAGTTCCAAGTCTGCGCAAAGTGACTCTTCAAGTTATTAACCATTTGAGTATCAATCGATTGTGTGAATTGAATCTTCAACCCATTTTGATAAGCATGAAATCCAATTGGTAATTGAACTTCTTTTCCGGTATAGCGAACACGTTGGAAGCAGCCATCTTCGGGGGTGTAGCTTCCCCAGCCTGACATTCCGGTGACGTAGAGTTGCCCATCCACAGGGCTAAAACATCCACGATGAGCACCGGATGAAAAATCTCCAGCGAGTGGGACAACTCCGCCTTGAATTTGCCCGTTTACTTCATCACGCAATAACAGAAAATGAGTTCCGGTTCCGAATGAAAGGTGTACCATCTGATCTTTCAGTGGTCCCCATTGGTCGCTGTCGATTTGAACTTGCCCCCCGCTGGAGTTGTCTAAACCACGCGGTAAGTAGACCATCGGTAGATCAGGAGCGACGCCATTTCTGGGACCACCTAAACCGAAGAACGGTGGCTGATGCCCCCCGATTTGAGGTCCGAATTTTTGGAGAGGTCGCTGCGTCGGAACCGCACAGATCAACGAACTGGGTGTCCAAGAACCTTCGGAACAGGGAATCGTTACGACTCCATCGCTTGTCAGTCCGAGTCCATCAGGGTTGCGAAATCCAGTTGCCAAGACTTGATAGGATTGTCCGTCCGGTGAAATCTGCAAGAGACCTTCGTTGCCCGAGGCGGTGTAGAAATTTCCGAATTTGTCTCTCTCCAAACCACAAATGTAATCGTGTCCAGCGGGTGAAGTTTGAAAGACATCGGAAAAGCATTCGTAGTAATCAGCTTCACCATCGTTATTCAGATCATGCAAGCGGGTAATCTGGTCGCGCCCCAAAACAAAGATCCCATCATCATCGACGTAGATCCCTAACGCTTGATGCAAGCCTGAGGCAAATCTTTTCCAGACAGCCATCTTTGAGGGGTATTCCAAATTAGAAACATGCCAGACGTCTCCCTGCATGGTGCAAAGCAACGCAGAACCATCTGGCAAAAACGCATTCCCACCGAAGAACATTAACGCGTTCCAAGGATTCTTGAATGGTGGCTGAATCGTATCAACTACATGCGATGCTGATTCAGTACCCCCTTCTTTCAAACTGATCTCAGTTTCAATTGTCTGATTCCACTGAGGCTGACCTCCTTTGAGAATTTTCTTTTGAGGATGTGAAGTGCTCTCCGAAATGACTGGTTTGAATTCTCCTTCAACAATATGTGGAGCGTCTAGATACTCAACTCCATTAATTCGATATCGAAAGACGACGTTCCCGCCATCTCGATAAAATCCGAGATACTTTCGCTTTCCATCAACTGGAGGAGTGGCTTCGGCGTCGACATGTTGACCCTGCATGATCAACCCGTTTAAGAAGCCATGTCGCACAGCAGAGAACTCAACAAAACCATTCTTCCAGACGACAGGATAGGTACATGTCGCAGGATCAAAGCAGGCTGAATAATCGTCCGACAAACGTACACAAATCCCACGAACGACTTGCTTACCAGCGCCACGAAAGACTCCGCTTTGCATGGAACCCAAATCAGTCTGATTCCAACGCCCGTCTGACCAAGTCCCTTCATTTTGATTTCCCCAATGACCAAGAGTTCCGCCATCCAAACCGGGGTACTCACTGAGAAAGGCTGCTTTTTGATCAGCCAATCGGAAATGTTCAGCCTGTTTTGTATAGAAATCGTAAATCCGATCTCGGTTCACAGGATGCTCCCAAAATGCCCACTCATCAGGGCGTAGAGGTTTGAGATCGTAATCAAATTTTGTTGGTCCGTGAGCGTGCGCAACTGCGTGTTCAAGAATTAAATCGACCTGAGCCAAGTCGACTCGATCTGCATGACCAAGCCCCAAAAGCAAGCGAACAACGTCTTTGAGTTGCTGCGACGTCATCGCTTTCACAAGACCTTCGGGCATCAGTGTTCCTTCCTCTTTTCGAGCAAGGATTGAGTCCACCGGAACTTTGATGAGTTCACCGGTTGATGGTTCTTTTAGAGTGAGAATTCCGTCTGCTTCGCTGACGAAATAGCCGCGGTACTGTTGTCCATCCTCAGTCGCAACAAGATGGCTCACGTATTCCGGTTTGACATGCTTTTTAGGAAAGAGCAAAGACTCAACGATCTCTTCCGGTTTACGTTCCAGACCGATTTTGTCTAAGTTCGGTCCGATGCGTCCACCATGTTCACCAATCTTATGACATGAAACACAAGCAAACTTTTGCGAGCCAAAAACCAGCACTCCGCGATTTGCGTCACCACTTTCTACCGCAGACTCCAGAACTGAATCGACAGTCACAGTTGGTAATTCTTGAGCGATAAGCAGCGTCGGCGAGAGACATAAAATTGCCAACAAACACCTGAAAGTCAGCGAACCTGTTGAATTCAATGGAATCATAAAATCATGCAACTATTAACGAAAGTAATGATGTCGAAAAGAATTTGCCTAGGAGTTCCTGCCAAATCACTTGGTTAATAATTCCAACAACAAATTATCGTGAGGGTATGGATGCCCTTTGTGTTGCCGAAATCCTTCGCCGTATTCGGCTCCAGCGAGTTCGCCGCGTTTAGCACACCAACGGCGGCAGCTGTCCAGATATTCATCCATACCGTGTTGTTGACGCAACCAGGCTCTCTGACTTTCGTGACAGGCGAGCATATCCATTTTTAACTGGAATGTCTTTGTAACATCAACAATGAAGTCGTATGGGACTGGTTCGCCAAACCAGTCGACACCTTCGATTGGGTCGACATAATAGAGGTGCGGGATTTTTTTCGTGATCGGAGCTGGATCCCATTGCTCGGTCGGATAGTTCGGAACAGACGCAGCGAAGCAAGCATCGCGAACGAGTTTGCTCGTTACTTCGTGATCGTTCATGTAATCGACAGGCGGGGCGGTGATAACAATATCAGGTCGCGATCGTCGAATTGCCTCAGTTACTCGTCTTCGATTTTTATCATTGAAGTCGATGCATAAGTCTTTGAATTCGAGGCACATACATTCAGCCCCCAGCAAGTCCGCCGCCTTTTGAGCTTCCTCTCTACGAACATTCGCGATCTCTTCCTGCCCAAGTTCTGCACTGCCTTTATCGCCAGCCGTCATCGTTGCGACGACGACCTCACAACCCTTCTCCTTAAGAATCGCTAACGTCCCGGCACATAAAATTTCAATGTCATCTGGATGAGCGTGTATCGCAAGTATACGTGGAAATTTGGAAGAAGAGGACATATCGAAACCTTGAAAATTACTAACGAAGAGTGGATCACTACCGTAATAAATGTCAGTATTCCTAGCCCGCCCCCGTATGTAAAGTGACTCACGAATCAATCACAAAAAGGTTTTTTGAGATTTTTGTGGCTGCAACAATTTTTAAAAATGAAACATTATATAGAAGTTTCGTACTCGTTCAGGGACTTTAAGGGCTCGATGGTCCTTAAACCACGAAAAGCACGAATTACACGAAAGAATAGAGACAGGATCAAATTTTTTCACAGGATGTAATTTATAGATCTGTGAGATGAATCGCGTGATTGAACATTTCAATCATGATTCTTTCCTATAGATGAAACAGACATATTCAGCGGTGCAAGCAGAGTTGTTTGTCACGACATTCTTTTCGTGTCATTTGTGTGTTTCGTGGTTAGACAATAGTTTCAATAACGTGAATTCTTACGAAGCTTCTATTTGTTGATTTAACGACAAAAATTGTTCGAAGAACTTATATTCTATCGCTGATAGACGAGACCCCTTGAGTTACCGATAGTTGCAAGTTCGCTGCGTTATTAGATTCTCGCTTTGTTAAGCCTTGCGGATTTTTTCTCTTCCAGAATCGACGTTTTTCGTGCTGTTACGTGTGTCGAGAACGAGCTGAGAGTTCTCGACGATAAAGTCGTAATCATAAGCCGAGTGATCGGTTGCAATCAGAACGCAATCCTGTTCAGCGAGGTACTCTGCTGTTAAATCCTGGCTGCGCAAGTCTGGCAAATTGTGATGTCGCATCTTGGGAATACGGGGAACATGCGGGTCGTTATAAGAGAGGTCTGCTCCCCATTGCAGTAAGAGGTCCATCAGGACGAATGATGGACTTTCGCGAGGATCATCGACATCTTTTTTATACGCTGCACCTAAGAGAGCAATTTTGCTTCCTCGGATCGGTTTT
>JABJMI010000285.1 GCA_018659505.1 Planctomicrobium sp. | reverse complement strand
TTCCCCAGGAAAAACGGGTTCTCAAGTTCTTCCGGCTCAATATGGAAGAGGAGATCGCGATGAAATTCCCGATAGGCAGGCATTAAATTCTGAATCGCCAAATCGATGACGGAGTTCGCCTGTGTCACTTCTGAAAACGCATTTTCTGTTTCGTGAAGCTGCGTTAAACAATCAGTAAGCCCAACATAGACTTGTTGTAATTTAGAACTTTCAGCCGACAACGAGCTCCAAATCGAATTCAAATTCTTGAGGAATGCTGAATCGTCATTTCCGCTGCTGAAATTGAGATACCCTAAAACTTCGCGAACTCCCTCTGTGGAAAGAGTGAGTTCGGAACTGTTTTGGTCTGAGGAGTTGTTCTTCCGAGGAGGCATGTTCTTTTCCTCACTTCTTATGGAGAAGCAAGGCCGCTGATGTGTCAAAGAGCCGGAATCGGCTCGCATATTTTGTGATCGAGTCCCATTCTACTGTTAGGGCAGAGATGAATACTACAATGCACTGAAATTCAGAGAGCATTGTGACTAACATACTCTCTCTATGAAAGCGTGAATGCTCTGGAATCGTTCCAGAACTCGATGTATCACACGAATATCAAATTCAGACCTGCAGGTATGAGAACGATGAACTCCCAAAAATCTTCACATCACTGGCTGATGCTTGCGTTTCTGTTCCAAATCCCGACTTTTGCTTTCAGCCAGGTCAAGGAAGATGTGCTGAGACAGGTTGATTCGCAATCAGAGAAGGCGTGGGGAAACGCTCAAAAGATTTGGGACTACGCAGAACCGGGCTATCAAGAGATTCAGTCAGCGAAACTGCTGAAGGATTGGCTCTCTTCAGAGGGATTCAGCATCGAATCTGGAGTTGCAGATATCCCGACCGCATTCACCGCGACTTATGGGAAAGGTGAACCTGTCATTGCAATCATGGGAGAGTTTGATGCCTTACCGGGATTGGCTCAAAATTCAGTCCCATATCAAGACTCGCCCCAGAACAAATACTACGGACATGGCTGTGGGCATCATCTGTTCGGTGTTGCTTCTACATCGGCTGCCATTGCAGTAGCAAAATCGATCAAAGCTGGAACAATACAAGGGACGGTTCGCTTCTATGGCTGCCCAGCTGAAGAAGGAGGAAGTGCGAAAGTCTTTATGGTCCGGGCTGGTTTGTTTGATGATGTCTCCGCTGCACTGCATTGGCATCCAAGTAGCAGAAATGCAGCTGGCGACCGTTCGACTCTCGCTCGCATCGCAGTCAAATTTCGCTTTCATGGAATAAGTGCTCATGCAGCCGCAGCTCCCGATCAGGGACGTTCCGCACTGGATGCCGTAGAGTTAACGAACTTTGGAACTCAACTCCTCCGCGAGCACGTTCCGGACGGAACCCGCATTCACTCTATCATTACATCTGGAGGCGATGCTCCCAATGTCGTCCCCAATTTTGCTGAGGTCTATTATTATGTTCGACATCCCAGTTCGGATGTTGTCCGAGATGTGTACGAGCGCGTCGTGAAGTGTGCGAAGGCTGGAGCGATGGCAACAGAAACTCGATTGGAAATAAGAAACGAAGGCGGCATCGTTGAAATTCTCCCGAACCAGGCACTCTCGGAAATTACACACAGGAATCTGGTTGAACTCAATCAGCTCAAGTACGACGAGGATGAAATTCAATTCGCTCTAAAACTTCAGCAGACTCTCAGTTCCCCTTTGTCTTTGGATTCTATTCAGACTGTCATCAATCGTCACGGAGAAACAGGACAAGGCTCGACGGATGTTGGAGACGTTTCCTGGGTTGTGCCGACCACTGGCTTCAATACAGCATGCTGGGTACCCGGAACCCCCGGTCATTCCTGGCAGGCAGTCGCGTGTGGAAAAACAACGATTGCCCGAAAAGGGATGTTGCTCGCTGCTCGAGTTCTGGCAACCTCAGCAGTCGATATGCTTCAGAATCCAGAAGTTCTGGAACAAGCAAATCAAGAATTACAGCGAAGACTTGGAGAAAGAAGTTACAAGCCACTCATCTCCGATTCACAAAATCCACCACTCGAGTACCGAAATAAAACGACAGCGCAGTAAGTTCTTTAAGGCCAGATTTGATTGAGCTTTTGATGAAGATCGTGTGAGTGATGTGTGTAGGTCACCAGCATTTTTCGGAGTGTTAAATCTCGTTTCACAAACAAGGGGATCCAGATCGTTTCTGAAGTGTCCCGGACTGAGACTTGCAAATAGCTGAGTCCTGCGGTGCGGACAACTCGCCAATCTTCGATGGAATCCCAAGAGGTTTTGATCGGGCGACACCAAAAGTTGTAGCAGCTAATTCCATCTGGTCCGAGATCGAATTTATAGCGTCCCTGAATGATAAGGATTGCAGCACTGCAAAGCACCAGAACGATACCAGGGACAAGTAAGAATAGGACCTGGGAACTGTTATTGCCGGTCAGAATGAAGAACACTTCACAGACAATGAGAGCGGAGACGAAGACTACAAGAAATGGGGCAAGAAAGCTTACCCGGAAATCTTCTTTACGGAACGAGATATGAACACAATCCTCGTGCAGTCTCATAAGACCTCTCCAACTAAATTGATAACGTGAAGCCTCTTAGTATCAATCCATCCTGAACTGTTAAACAATTGTTAACTATTAGAGAATACGATCCTTTCAGTAAAGATGTGATTCAATGAATGCTGTGCCTGAAGCGACCAAAGTCTGATAGGAAAGAAAATCATCAAGGCACACTCTCATTTAGAATGAACACAAAGCAGGAATCATTCGCCAAGTCAAAGCTCTCAGACTTAAATACGATGAATTATCAAAATCTGCTAACAGTAAATTAGCAATTCGAGATTTTTCACGAAGGACCGAGGATGACGGGACAAAATCTTAAATACGCCTTAACAGAGTCCTGGCTCGCGTTGGCAACGTTTTTTATTCTGGATAAGTCTGCTTCGCGCAGAAGAGAAGCATTGAACAAGCTCTACTCAGACGGCTGCCTCGCTG
This sequence comes from Planctomicrobium sp., assembly GCA_018659505.1. Lineage (GTDB taxonomy): Bacteria > Planctomycetota > Planctomycetia > Planctomycetales > Planctomycetaceae > Thalassoglobus. The sequence continues at coordinate 283 of JABJMI010000285.1, read as the reverse complement.
CGAGTGAATGCTCATGGACGATAATACATTGAAGTTCCCCGAGCCCACTGTCCGTGGGGAACTTCATTAATGAATCTGTATAACAGAAGTATGCGAATTTGTCGTCTGTATGATTCACTTAGCAGAAGTTTCACACCAGTGTCGCTTGCGTGCTGCAACTAAGGAAATGTGGGACTGAGATTTGTTAATGGTTCGAATTGATAGGTGCTACGGAGATGAATCGCCTTCTAAGACGATCTTATTTGAAACCGTCGAAAACTGTAATACGTATGATCGGAATAGC
>JABJMI010000160.1 GCA_018659505.1 Planctomicrobium sp. | reverse complement strand
GACCCAGAAGATTCGCTTGACCGATGCCCCTTGTTGTTTGAGGAGGCATCTGCAACGGCGGTCGGATTGATCAAGAAATTAGACATGGCAACACTTAATAGTGTAGCCAAAACCTAAAACGGCGCGCAATAAAAACGGACTTATCAATAAAGAGTCATAGTCTTTTGAGCCGACTCCTACTTGCATTCACGATTTTTCAGCCAAGCCGGTGCCTTGGTAGCTCATGTCTAGTAACTCGATTGGGTGGAGAACTTTGACGTCCGCTCTGTCTTTGGACTTCAGCACCGATTGGATTTGCAGCGAGCAGCCGACGTTGCCCATGATGACTGACTCAGCTCCGGTGGCGAGGATGTTCTCGACTTTTCGGTCACCAAGACGATCAGCCATTTCAGGTTCGGTGAGATTATAGGAGCCGGCAGCTCCGCAACAGATTTCTGACTCAGCGAGTGGAGTTAATTCTAGACCGGGAATCATGTTCAACAGCTGTCTTGGTTGAGTTCGAATCTGTTGGGCGTGACAGAGATGGCACGCATCATGGTAGGTGGCTTTCATCTCAATCGGGTGTTGTGGAGCGATGGCTCCGAGGTCACTGAGGAACTCGGAAACATCTTTCACTTTCGTTGCGAAAACAGAGAGTTTACTGTTTGATTCTGCCTGACCAGTTAACTCACTCGCGATGTGTCCGTAGTCTTTGAGCATCGATCCGCAGCCGGCGACATTCACTATAACGGCATCAATGTTGTCGATATTAAATGCTTGTTCATTTTGATTTGCGAGTTGCATCGCTGGATCGCCTTGCCCGGAATGGTAATGAATCGCACCGCAGCAACCTTGCGATTTGGGAATGTGAACATCACACCCATTCTGTTGCAGAACTCTCGCAGTCGTCCAGTTCACATGATGAAACATTGCATCGGACACACAGCCGGTGAAGAGCGCGACTGTTGCTCGCTTTTCACCGATTGCTGGCAGAAATTCAGGGAGTTCTGGACCGCGTGGTTGCAACTGCGGTAATAGTCGCTGCATTCTTTGGAGTTTTTGTGGGAGCAATTTTGTGAGACCGGTCGCTTCCATGAGGAGGTCTAACTTCAACGCTTGCATGATTCTGGCAGGGACTAACGTCCAGCGAATTCTATTCGCATACGGAAATATGCCATACATAATCCAGCGATGGAACCAGTCTGGCTTCGCTGGCTGACCATCTGGTTGCTGGTGCATCTTCACGCGGAACGGTTCGATCAACCTTCCGTATTCAACGCCTGATGGACAGGCAGTTTCGCAACTTCGGCAATCGAGGCAGAGGTCAAGATGCCGGGAGACTTTGTCTGTTAATTCGATCCGACCGTCGGTGACAGCCCGCATTAAATAGATGCGTCCGCGAGGACTATCGTTCTCATTGCCCGTTTCAAGATATGTCGGACAAGCAGAAGTACAAAGTCCACAGTGAACGCAGTCAAGAAATTTTTCATACTGCAATCCTCCTGATTCAGTCACCGGGTTTGGTTCAGGTAATGTAGGATTTGGAGTTTCACTCATTGAATTTGATATTCAGTACGAGTCTTTGTGAATTGATTTCATTACTAAAGAAAGTCTCCATCGAGGATGGCTTCTTCAGCAGTCATCTTATCGAATAGAGTGGAACAGTTCGAACCTGATGGGTGAATAGTAGGTACACATTAAAGAGCGTTACCATTCACGGGCTTGGATTAAGAGACAGTCTCTGAACCACGAAATAAACGAATCACACGAAAGAAAAATCCTGCCTCGCTTCAGGTCAGTGAGAATTGGACGAGCAACTCGAAAAAAATCCTGACTATTCAGCTTTCGTTAAAAAACTAAATAGACAGGATGAACATGATCTACAAGATCAAATCTGCACTATCCAAATGAATATCTACACTATCATTAGATAGGTTATCTTGACAGTCTTGAATCAATTTCAGACACCATGAGGTTGTTGGATTGGAGGAGTCAATCACAAAATTTATCCTGTTCATCATGTCAATCCTGTCTGTTTTTTCGGAATAGGATTGATATGAATAATATCTCCGGCAAGTCCGTCAGCCACGGCATTTTTTTCGTGTCATTGGTGTGTTTCGTGGTCAGCCAATAGTTTCAGAATTGTGAACGATTACGAAAAAAGCCCGGTTGAGAGGACAATCAACCGGGCAAATCTAATTTGTTTGAATAGCGTGAAAAACTACTCTTTCTTCTCAAATTCTGCATCGATTACGTCGTCATCTTCAGCAGGGACTGTTTCCGCGGTAGGAGAACCATCCTCGGCAGCACCTTCGCCACCTTCGGCGTTGGCTGCTTCGTAAATGTGCTTGCTTAACGCATGAGCAGCTTGTTCGAGGTTTTCGATTGCAGATTTAATCTCTGCGGCATCTTCACCTTTCTCGGCTTCTTTGACTTTCTCGATTGCAGCATTCAATGCTTCTTTTGAAGCGTCATCGAGTTTGTCTTCGTGCTCTTTGAGAGTTTTCTCTGTTTGGTACACGAAGTTGGAAGCATGGTTGCGAGCTTCGGCGAGCTCTTTCTGCTTCTTGTCATCTTCGGCGTGAGCTTCTGCGTCTTTACGCATTTTCTCGATTTCGTCCTCAGACAATCCACTTGATTGCTGAATCACAACCTTATGCTCTTTGCCAGTCCCTTTGTCTTTCGCAGAGACATTCAGGATACCGTTCACATCAATATCAAATGTCACCTCGATTTGAGGAGTTCCACGGGGAGCCGCAGGGATTCCTTCAAGATTGAACTGATCCAGCAAGCGGTTATCCCGAGCCATCTGCCGCTCGCCTTGATAAACGCTGCACGTCACTGCTGATTGGTTGTCAGCGGCGGTCGAGAAGACTTCCGACTTCGTCACAGGAATGGTTGTGTTCCGCTCAACCAGAGCAGTCATTACGCCACCTTCGGTTTCGATACCGAGTGACAGCGGAGTGACATCAAGAAGAACAACGTCCTTCACGTCGCCGGCGATGATTCCGCCTTGGATCGCTGCCCCGATGGAAACAACTTCATCAGGATTCACGCCTTTG
>JABJMI010000343.1 GCA_018659505.1 Planctomicrobium sp. | reverse complement strand
GGAATCGACCCAATAAAAGACTTCGCTAAACGTGATCGTCTCTTGAGTCCCCTGAACAGACAATTCAGCAGCTTCGGGTAAGAGTTGTCGACACTTGCATTGACCGATGACATCGCTGCCGTCGAGTTCTGCTCCAAATGCAGGCGAACCATCAGGCAGTAAAATAGAATTTAGTCGGGCGACGCACGCTTCGGCATCGATTTCATTTACAAATCGCAGGAAGAATTCGTCAGCCATGATCGGTTCATAATTGAAGTCCCCTTCAATCCTTAGAATTCTTGACAGCGATTCTTTGTTATGAATTCGATAATAGCGAATGCCACCCGCTTGATCTTCTTCCTGAAACGGTTGTTGACCGAGTCCTGAGACCAACATGATTGTCGCTTCAGGTGCAAGATTCATCACGCGTCCCAGAATTCCGTCCATCTGTTGATAGCCGTACAAGATCGCATTCTTGTAGGAACGCTGTTCCGCAGAGGTCGGGCGAATCGTGAACTTTTCCGGTTCCATATTTCGCCAATATTTGTGTTGATAGTGAGCGGTGCTGTTAGAGAAAAATGTCGCAAATTGTGGCTGATGTTTTTTGTAATACCACTCAAAGAGATCATACTGGATTGCATCGAGAACAGAGGCACGCTTCCAACGATGTTTGCCAATGCACTCTTGTAATAACTGAATGAAGATACGTTTGATTCTTGAGATATGTAATCCGTGGTCTAACATGTATTCCACAAAACGAAATCGTTCCTTGATTGAGACCGGACTTTTCTTCGCTGCATACTCCTGAACATTTTTTCTGACGAAGGCGTCGTACGCTGCGAACTCTCCTTCCGGATACGAATTGAATTGATGAGACCAAGGATCAGGTAACAGATGCCCATTCAGTTCTTCGCTGCTCCAGGGATTCATGCTGCCACACATCCAAACCCGCTGACCCGCTGAAGAGATCGTGTCCCAAATCGCGGGGACATTCAGCTTATAGGCATTCGAAAGTCGATAAACTTCGTGCTCAGACGCATCCAAACCAGAATGGACCGTCACCCATTGAACCCAGGGATTGAGCCACTCTCCAGCTGCATTAGCATTCGTCGTTTGAACAATTGAACGATCTCTGAGTTTCTTGAAATGAGGGAGATGACCTTGCGAGATAAAAGCGTCCAGCAGCGTCGGCGTCAGTTCATTGAATTCAAGACAAATCACAGCGGGGTCAGCAGCCATCGCACTCTCCGGTGGTTATTTCAATATAAGATGATGATGGAAAAATCCGCGATCCATCATCATCTTATTGTTCATTCATATTCTCTTTACTCTTCAAACCTAGATGATAGAAACGATTCAACAGCGGAGTTTCTTCTGAAATAGCAACGAGTTCGACTGCGGGCGACTAAATGGTCCACCTGGAGTTTTTTTAATGAGACGTTGCCTATTCGCAACGTCGGGCATCGGTTCAGGTATTTCCGAACCGATGCAATGTGCCAATCGAAAAAAGCCCCAGTCTGTCTGCACAAACTGGAGCATTCTGAGAGTGAAGTGGTTTCAAATTAGCTGATCTCTGGAACTTCGTATCCCTTACGGTATTTGCGTTTGAGAAGTTCGTTTGCGCCGAATGCGTGATCGCCTTCAAAGAGTTCGGTTTCAGGATTGTGAGTCAGGATCGGACTCATTTTGATTTCTCCTGAATTGATCGTAATCCCGAACGGCTTTAAATTCGTTCTCATATCCTCTAGTAGCATGTGCCATGGTTCAAAGTCAGGAGCGATGCTGCCTGCGACTTGACCATCGAATGCACCGCCGACACGCGAAGCAACATTCGCCAAGTTACACCAGCCGGTTGAATCGTGACCGGTTTCAACTTCGGCATTTAGATGGCTATGGTCGCGAGATTTGATCGCTTCAATAAAGTTTTTCTTATGGAGACCATTAATGTCGCCTCCTTTGAATTTGCGAATTTCTTTACCATCTTTATCGACAGCTTTTCCGCTGCCTCGCTGACCAAGATAATATCCACCTTCACACGCGACGACATATCCTGAACCGGGGCCTGTCATTGGGCGATTGGCTTTCGAGTCCCAACCTCCTCTCTTTTCTGGAGATTTATTGAGATTGCTTAATGCAATGATCGTGGGGAACGAACCTGTATCGAAGTAAACGTAGTGAACATTCGGACTGTCACCAGCGTCATTCCAGGCAACTCGTCCTCCACAAGAAAGAATCCGCTTCGGAGTCGTTACTGAATCTTGATAAGCTACATTGCGAACATCGTCCAAGACATGAACGCCCCAGTTACCCATTTCTCCCGAACCAGTATTCCAGTCCCAGTGCCAGTCGTAGTGAAAACTATTTCTATAGAGTGGTTCGTCTTGTGCTGGACCTAGCCAAGTGTCGTAATCGATTTCTTGCGGAATCGGCAGCGGTGTCTCACGCTTCCCGATACTCCCTCGTGGTCCCAATCGATTCGCCTGTGCATAAAGAACCTTTCCTAATGCTTGATCTTCATGGAGAAATTTCTTCACTTCCGCTTGCATGGGGTCGGATCGTTGTTGTGTTCCCAGCTGAACAATCTTTTTGTACTTACGAGCAGCGTTGACGACTTGCCGACCTTCCCATTGTGAGTGTGAAAGCGGTTTCTCAACATAGACGTCTTTGCCAGCTTCCATTGCCCAGATCGCAGCCAGACAGTGCCAGTGATTACAAGTAGCAATCGCAACGGCATCCACGTTTGGATCTTCGAGAAGCTCTCGCATATCGGCATAAGCTTTCGCTTTATATTGTTCAGCAGCTTTGCCTGCACGAGACGCATCTGGGTCAGCGACAGCAACGACATTCGCTCCCTCTGCACTATCAAAGCCTTGTGCTAAAGCATTTCCACGTCCACCGACGCCAATCACTCCAATACCGATTTCGCCATTCTTATTGGCTGCCTGAGCGGATGCGATTCGAGAGAGACCAGACAGCGATCCCGCACCAGCGGCGATCGCTGCTGAGGATTGTAAGAATGTTCTTCGTGTTGTTTGAGGCATCGTCAATTCCTAACGGGTTTGAGATAATTTCGAGCTGTAAACGCTTAAAGTCTATAGTTTGCCAACGATAAATACTTGGGATCTACTCATGATACTATCGAGTTCAACCCGAAATTGAAGAGTATGAAATAGACAAAAGGTGACAACCTGGCTCGAAAACATAAAAGTTCATCGATACTTGCAAGTCTCTCTATGTCTCTAAACACCCATTACTTCCATCTTGTTCAACGATTCATTATTGCCTATTCTCACAAAACGATAATAATCGATACACGCGTTATGAGTGGACCTTCCAACATAGTGACGTTTTATTAACCAGTTGCTAATTGAAATCACAACAGGAGAAATAGAGTGAATTCACTCTTTATAAAAACGATCAATAAGTTCATCTTCACAGCCACAATTTTCTGTTCGCTGATTGCTACTTCTGTGATCGCCGATGACAGTGAAACAAGAATCGTTGTCGGTATGCGCAGTGCCAAAGCTGTTATTGATGAACTTGAGTACATGGTTTCCGAACTGGCCGGGCGGGTCGATTCTTACGAGAACAACATTTTCCCAAATATTGATATCTTTCTTATTGGAGTCGATACCGAAAAGCCAATCCGTTTTGACCCGATCTTCAGCGAGAAACATGGGATGGAATTACAGCCGATCATCCCGATCCTCGACCTAGATGAATTCCTCGAGGACAATCTCGATCCAATTGGGATCATCCCCGAACGAGATCGCAGAGTTAAAGACCTATATGAACTGACAGGAACTGTTTTTGAAGGCTGGCTAAGAGTCCTGAAAGATCCTGAATATGTCGTGATCTTTCCTCGCAAAGAAGCGATTCCGAAAGGCATGGATCATCCTGCCGAATTACATAGGGAATTGGTCAAAGAAGGTTTTACATTCTTCGCTGAACTAGACAATTCAATAAGCACTTTGGAAGATCGGCTCTCTGCTTTTGGTAAGATGGCGAAGAACACCATTGAAGGAATCCAAAAGCGCCCCTCTGAAAGCATGAACAAGCACGCACTGCGAAAAGCTGTTCTCGATCAACAACTTTCAATGGGACAGCAGTACTTCGTAGAAAGTAGTGGACTGACTCTTGGGTCACACATCGACAGAGAGAAAAGTGCAGCCATCTTTAAGATGTTGTTCGCTGCTCTCGAAGGGACTCAACTAGAAAAAGACATTACTCGCGTCATAGCAGAACCAAGCTACTTCGCTGCGATCAAGCCTGCTGACAAGGCACTCTTGACCACTCGTCTTCACTTCATGTTGAACGATGGAATCACCGCAAAACTCAAAGAAGTTTATCAACTAACTGAGACAGTAACCAAAGAAGAGACCGCCGAGAATTCAGAACTCTCAGATGAGGGGAAAAAATCTCGTACAAACTTCGCTGGTTTACTCAACAACATTATGGCTCAAAGTTTAGAGCTCAACGTAGTTGATGGTTTTCTTGATAT
>JABJMI010000286.1 GCA_018659505.1 Planctomicrobium sp. | reverse complement strand
GATGACGTTGAAGAGGGCTTGCCGGAGATTTCGGCGGATGAACCTTACGCGGCTGAGTTTTCGACGGTCAAAGCAGCACAGTATCTGGATCGCTCGGCACTGAATTGGCAGAAGACCAAGAAGTGTGCTACCTGCCATACAAATCTGTTTTACATGGCTGCTCGCCCAGCGCTGAAAACGATCCTGCCCGATTCTGGCGAGGTCCGCAGCTTCTATGAAGACTATCGCAAAGTTCGTTGGGAGAAAAACAAACCTACTGAAGCACAAGGATTCTGGCCAATTGTCGTGGGGACTGGACTGACTCTCAACGACATACAGACCACAGGCAAGCTCAGTGACGTCTCGCGGGACGTCCTGGATATCATGTGGACAGTACAGCGAGAGGACGGTGGTTGGAGATGGCCGAATTGCGATTACGCTCCATTGGAAATCGATGATCATTACGGCGTCACTCTCGCAGCTCTCACCGTTGGTCTTGCTCCCGACAGCTACGCCGAAACTCCACAAGCTCGTGCGGGGCTCGATAATATCCGTAAGTATCTGAAGAACAATCCCCCCAAGTCTTTGCATCACCGTGCTATGCTCGCCTGGTGTTCAATCAGGATCAGTGGCATCGTGACTGAAGAGCAGCGAGAAGAAACTCTGGCGGAACTGCTCTCCCTTCAGCTCGATGACGGAGGCTGGTCGACTGCTGGCTTGCTGACTGGCTGGAAGGGGCTTGCCCGAAGCGACGGGGAACCTCTCGATACAAAAACCAGCGACGGGTACGGAACCGGTTTTGTTATTGTCGTTGCGCGTGAGTTGGGTGTCCCGTCAGACGACGCTCGACTACGTCGCGGTATCGACTGGCTGAAAACGAATCAGCGAGAAAGTGGCAAGTGGTTTACCCGTTCGCCGGTCAATGAGTGCCGGAATCTCATTTCCAATGTCGGCAGCGCTTATGCTGTCCTGGCTCTTCAAGCATGTGGTGAGTTGGAAGGGCGGCCGTTTAGCGAAATGAAACCCACAAGTCGATGAATCAGAACTCAAACCTAAAGATCGTTCCATGAATGAACTATCACATTTTAACCGTCGCCAATTCCTTGGCACTTCCGCAGTCGTCACTGCAACGACATTGATGAGTCCCGGTGTTTCACGCTTGTATGCTGCAACACAGGGAGAGACCGAACACTTCTGGTATCGCCTCGCCCCTGAAGGACCGTACATCGATTCGCAGCGAGACAACAAAGCTTTCGGTTTCCGTGATGGCAAAATCTTTCTCTCCGAAGATAACGCCAAGACATGGGCTCACAGTGCGGAGTTCGCTGACGCTGAGAACATCGGATTCAGCTGCATTCTTAAGAACGGAAACATCCTCTTTGCCACACGGCAGAAGCTCTTTCTAAGCACCGACAATCTCAAAACACATCAAGAGATCATCGTCCAGAGTGATGGACAAGATTACCTGCCGCATACTCCGAAAAATCCAGATCAGCCCGGCTGGTATTTTCATCCACTCGACGGCGTTCATACGTGGGACATTGATGGCTCTGAGATGCTTGTCTGGGGGAACTACTGCAACGTGCTCGGCGGGCCGGTGCCGGTCAACATCTACTACTCGACCGACAACGGGCAGACAGTCAAAATCGCCTATTCATTTGGACGGAACCCTAAATTCCAAGAGAAGGAGACCAAGCCGAACGCATATCTCGGTAATCCCGACAACTCCGTGATTTGCCGGCACATTCACTCTGTCGTTTACAATCCGGCGGAACGAGCTTTCTACGCTTGTACCGGCGACATCGATCGAGGATTTGGAAACGAATGCCACTGGATGCGCGGCACCTACGATTCGAAGTCTGATGAATGGGACTGGCAGATATTGGTCTCTGTGAATTCAAACTCTCGTTACAAATCTGGTGGAATCAGCTTTGTCGACGGTCAGCTCTACTGGGCTGCGGATGCCAATGGACCCAAAGGCGACAGCGAGAGACACGACCGCGGAATTTTCCGCTGCACCCCAGAGGATCTCGGGGACCCTGAAAAGCACACTTTGCTCTTCGATGCCGAATTCGAAATGGCGAACATGATCATCGAAGACAAGGTCATCCTCGCAGGTCATTGCGCCCCTGCATCGACGTTTAAGACTGGCATCGCTATCTCGCCAGATTTAGGAAAGACCTGGAAAGAATACGATCTCTCCGAATTAGGACCACGCTCGCCTGTCCGCTTCCATCCCCCAAACAGTGAAGGCTGGTTCCGTGTCGATCTGAGAAAAGGGTGGATTGAAAGAGGCGAGGTCTTGTTTATCAAACCGAAGTCATGAAATGGTTTGAGACCTTCTTTAAAGAGTTTCTCAGTCTTTACGATTGAATTGGATCACCTTTCGAGTATCAATAGAGTATCGTACAGAGTTGAGAATACATGCTTGGATTCAATGCGAAATGTCCGCTCCCATTGCGTGAGCGAGTCTGGATAGAAACAAAATTCGCTTGGCTTATTGAGAATTTAGGGAAAGAGACGATGTTGGGTGGGGCATTGCTCATGCCAGACTCATCTGACTTTCCCGAATTTAAAGACTTAACAAAAGAATCAATTCGTCCGCTCTTTGAACAGCTGATTTACTTTTTACGTATTGAGCAAGAAGTCGAATTACGAATCCTTTCGAATGATGAGGCTCAGGATGATGCTGTCCTCTTTGAGAAAACTAACTACGGCGGAATTATCACAGTTCCAGAATCAGCGGTCTCTAACGGAACGCGTTTAATTTCTTCCCTGAGTCGTGATTTCTCACGTATCATTTTGGTCGACGAAGGTTTTCTAACAGGTGACGAAACCGATCTTGAACCTATTGTTGACCTGACCACTGTTTTTTACGGGCTCGGTCTCTTTGGTGCAAATGCGTGTTTGCAAGAACAATACGAAGACAACGTGGTCTATTTCCAATGGAGTATGAAACGCGAACGCGCATTAAGTTCCCAGGAGTTTGGGTACGCGCTATCTCTTTATTGTTGGCTCCGAAACGAGAGTCCTGGAGATTGGGTTAACGGATTACGCTTGGATGCGCGAGAAACATTCGTTCGTGGTCTGAAGTTTTTAAGAAAATCAGACACTCACCTCATTTTAGAGCGACGACCAGCGAGCATTGATCTTCCAGGTTATTGGGAGCAAAGACTAACCTCTCGTTCAGATGCACTAAAGCTCAATGCTCTATGGGAAATGTCAGAATATGGTAAGCCCTTACCTCAATTTTTAGTGCCGTGTATCAGGGAACAGTTACTTCATCTCGAAAACTGTATTGTTCTGGCGGCTTTGGAATTGCTGACTCTGCAAACTGAAATCGCAATCGAGATAACGCCGGAAATCTTTGATTGTGTTGCGCATAATTCTTCTTCAATAAGTCTCAAAGCATTAGACGTTTTAGGCTCGATTCCACGTAGTGAGCGAGCTCAAGAGGTTATTTACGATATCCTCTTCAGAAGCCGTAGTCACGAACTTCGAGTCCGTGCTGTTGAACTTCTACTCGAAGAATCCGCCCCCGATAAGGCGGAAAAAACCGTTGATTACATCTTGGTAGACCTGCGTATCGCAATGACAAATCAGGCAGAAGAAGTCGCGGGAGTTTTGTTATCGTTTCTAAATCAAATTACTGACGACACCGAACAGATAATCACCGAACGGTTTTTACATACTGAAGATGATGAATGGCATCGAGAACTTCTTGAGATTCTCGAAGTGGTCCAAGCAGAGAAAACTGTTGACTAACTGTTGCGGAACGGGTGGCTCGACCTAAGTGCAGCGGAGCGAAACGGTAGTCGTGGCAACTGTGACAGCGACGTTGATCGTTGCATTCACCTAAATTCCGCGCTCGCCACGCCCATCACTTCACTCCGTTACATTCTGGGTCGTGGACCCGTCCGCTACACGAATTTCCGTTCCAGACCGGCTGTAAGGAGAGCGTAATAATTCATCGCCCCGAAGCGTCGATTCCAATGTTGAGGCACGGATACCAGATCCCGCGAAAACGGAGAGGACCGCAGGTGCCAAACACATCGAAGTCGGAGATGTCGTCAAGTGAGCGAATTTCACGAACGTCGACTCGTGCCGCTCGAGTATGGAAGTCGTAGCCACGATCAGTGAGGAGCGAGAATGCATCATACGGTGTATACGCGGTGACACCTTGTCCGATGGGGAATGTCGAATCGTCAGGAAACGTGATCCAGTAGTGAGATAGGTGTTCGCGGATGTCCATTCAATAGTCCTCTAAACGCCATCGTAAAGGCTGTGGTCACCCTGTCGTGGTGAACTTCACTTATCCGACTCGGCTCGCCATTGGGGAAGTGGCTTGCGCCAGATTTCAGTTGTAACAATTGGACCAAATCGATCATGAATAAAATGTGTAAGTAATATCTCTTCAAGATCCCATTCAGAAAAAGGATAATTCATTTGATCGACGGTTTTGTTTGTCGGAGGACCGAACAGTGATGTAAACTTCTCGTGTACTCGCTTGTATCCTTGAAATGTAGTTTCATCGTCAATCGAAAGTGCGACTACGTTCATCATCCTTAATCCAGAGGTGTTAGTGCTATACTTATCTGGCGAATGATCAAAGCTTGCTCCCAGCCAACATAATAGACCGTCTAAACACTCCTGTTTGCTCCAAAAGATTTCAGTTCGACCATGTGATGTATGGACTTGAGAGGATGCGAGAAGAGCTATCTCTTCTGACGAAGCGTCCCAAGGCAAAAGAACCTCGGCATCCTCCAGATACACACTATTTTCTAGCTGGAATTTCATGTTTTTATCTTTGGTATGAAATATGAATAATGGCGAAACTTGCTTTGCTTTTAACTCACACCGGCTGTGTTGACGATCTCTGTCGCGACTTTGGCGGGGCGTGCATGAGTACCCGTAGGTCATGCTCCCGCATGACGCAACGTGAGAGGAATTGTCAATAATGTAGATAGGATTCAATGCGGTAAAGTTACATCAAAAGGGAGGCAGGCGGGAGCCTGCCCTTCAAGAACTCTCAAAAACACTGGCAGAGCCAGTGGCACCCGAAATTTGACAATCTCAACAGTAGCACCCGGCAAATGATGTGACACCTGTCAATTTCTGTGGGCTGGTCTCAGCTTTTCCGATTCGTCTCTCAATCTGCTGAGACGCGACACAGGCAACGCGACTTGAATGGGGGGTACTCTTCACAATCACATTGATCTAATCAATTAATTCGAGTAGAAATTGTGAATCACAATATTCTCTTTCAAGGATGGAAACTATGAAATTTTATTTACAGTCGTTTTTTGTTTTGGCAATGTGCCTCTCCGTGAGCGCAAGTCAGGCAGCCGACGAGAAGAAATTCCAGGGCAATTGGAGCGGATCGAAAGACGACGCCAAAGTGGAGGTCAGCATTAACGGGAATCGAATCAGCTTCAACAGTTCAACAGGCGAATGGTACAAAGGGACTTATTCTACTGACGACACAACTGTTCCCAAGCAGATCACTGTGACGATTGAAGATTGCCCATTCGAAGAGTTTAAAGGGCAGGTCTCGTTAGGAATTTATGTACTTGACGGCGACAGTCTGTCAATCACTGCCTGTCGCCCTGGCGACCCTACACCACCAACAGGTTTTGATGACCCTCGCAGCAAGTCGTTGGAAATAACTCGTAAGAAATAGAGGAGTTTCTGTTCATATCTATTTGGTAATTCTCGCCTTAAGAGTAAGTAGTAGGGAGCGGTACGCAAAGGCTTCACCCTACGCCTCTAGCATTTCCTGATGATAAGTTTCGCAAAACTACCAATCTACGTCGGTCAAGTTTTACCAGCCAAAGCTAAACTTTCTCCAGCATTTCAGTCTCTATGAGCGTAGTCCATGATAGTCGGTAGATCATGTGGACTCGCTGTCTCAGGAGGCTGGAGAAATGACATCCTCGGATAAGAAGCAGAATCCTGATCAAGTACACCTACTCAACCGCATGTTTCTCTTGATTATTGTGGCCTCCCTCTGCTTTCAAACTTTCTCTTTCGCTGCTGATAACGAGTTCCTTCCCGAAGGGACGAAGCACCACTCTTGGTCGTTTCTTCGTGGTCCAGGCTTTGACGGACGTTCTCTCGAGATCCATATCGCTGACGGCTGGGGAGAAGAAGGTCCGCCAGTGTTGTGGACGCGGGAGTTAGGGCAAGGGTATTCAGCGTTTGTTGCGGAAGATGGCTTTATTTACACGCAGGGGCAAACACTCAGCGGGCAATATCTGTATTGCCTCTCTGCGGAGACCGGAAAGACGGTCTGGAAGTATAAAATCGATTGGCCTTACGAAGGGATGGGAGTCTATCCCGGACCTCGCTCGACACCGACCATCAGCGAAGTCATGATTTACTTCACCGCACCTGATGGACTCGTTGGTTGCCTTAATGCAATAACAGGAAAGAAAATTTGGTCGAAGAATTTACTGACAGAATACAACGGAACCGGCGGCGACGGTTTTGGTTATTCGTGTTCGCCGCTTGTCGTTGATGGCATGGTGATACTTCCAGTCGGTGGACCTTCAGCGAGCATGATTGCATTGGACCAAGAGACTGGTCAAGAAATCTGGAGCGAAGGAGACTCTCCCGGCAGTTATGCTTCTGCATTTCCTATCGAACGAAACTCACGCAAACTCGTTGTTGGCTATCTGCAAAATTCTCTCGTCATTCATGATCGTATGAGCGGAGAACTTTTGCACGAAGTCAAGCTCTCGCAGGGCTATGACGAGCATTCCTGCTGGCCGATCTATCAAGAACCATACCTGTGGACCTCGGCTCCCTTTCGTTCTGGGTCGAAACTTTACAAATTGCCAGAAGACTTCTCATCAGATGAGGAATTAGAAATCGTCTGGAACAGCAAAACTATGTCGAACGACGTCTTGTCGAGCGTATTAGTTGACGACCATATCTACGGCTTCGATATCTTCGATGTGCAATCTAAAACGCAGCGACCATCACGGGGCATGTTCCGCTGCATCGACTTCATGACAGGTGAAGAGAAATGGTCGCAAGGAACCGGACGACCTCGACGAGGAGGAGACAAAGACGATCCTGACGAGATAGGTCAGGCAGGGATGATCGCAGTTGATGGGAAAATCATTCTGCTAAACGAACGTGGAGAATTGATTCTTTTAAAAGCCACTCCGGAGAAGATGGAAGTCCTCGCGAGAACGAGCGTTTTAGGCGGAGAATTGACTTGGACGCCTCCCTGCCTGCATCGCGGACGACTCTATATCCGTAACCATTCACGTGCAGTTTGTGTCTATGTCGGAGAACCAGAACTCTTCAAATCGCAACAACCGACACTGACGGTTGCAGATATCCCGCAATCAAAATACCGCGATCTGGCAGCGATCCTTATTCCAGTCGAACCAGAATTTATGTTCGACGTTCCATCTCCTCAGTGGATGTGGAATTGGTATCTTACTTCGCTCGCGATGCTCTGTTTCTCAGGGCTCTTTGGTTATCTCGCTGGCTTTCTGTTCTCTCTTTCACGACGGGCTACTTCAAGAACAATTCTCTACCGCCTGATGGCGTTTTCGTTGGGCGCGGTCGGCACGACTTACCTCAGCGAACTCACTCAAGAATTTCACTTCACATGGCCGCTCTGTTTGTATATTGCCTTTGAACCGGTAGTTCTTGCTGTCAGAAAACGAACACGTGGCAAGTCAGCTTCGATCAAGCTTTGGAAAGAACGAACCGCCCTGCTCTTCTGCGCTATAACATGTGTCATTTACTACCAATTATGTCGCAGACTGAGTCTCGTTTTCGAATGGGCATTCCTCATGGGCTTCTTCGGATCGATTCCCTTCTTACTCATCCAGAATAAAGTCAAGAATAGCCGCATGGGAATCCTGCTGTTGCGCCCCCTGCTTATCGTACTCGCATTCAGCGGATTCTATCTCTGCGGTCTGTTGCCGCTACTCGTCGGATATTAATCGTCTTTTTGACTTTCACGTTCTGAAACAGCTTCTTTATGCGCTGCCTTAAGTTGATGCTCTTTGAAGAATTTCACGATTAGTTCTGGACCGTCGCTGGGATATCTGTGTGTCCCCGGATGAATGTAAGTGACAACTGGTGCGCCAATTCCCGAAGGGTACAGCGTTCCATATTTGGACCATTCCTTGCCTTCGTCATCACACTGATTAATGCGACGAATGCCTGCCATTGTTAGCTCCTGCCAGCGATACTTGACGAGATTGTCTTTCTCACCTGCCAAGTGCATGACCGGCTTCGGTGTCAATAAATTCCGAACCTTACCCGCTGCAGCTGCGGAAGGTGCGACCGCTGCGAAGACTTTCGGACGGGTTGCCCATAACAAATAGGTAAAGCCACCTCCGTTGGAATGGCCGGTTGAATAGATTCGTGTGTCGTCGACTTTGTGATCTTTTTTCAATTCTTCTAAGACAGCATCGAAGAACTTGAGATCACGATCATCAAGTGTCTCGGGACCACTTTGCCAACCGTTTCGTTTCCCTTCCGGGTCGGTCAGCATTCCCGGAGTTGGAATCCCCTGCATGTAAACGACAATCGCTTCTGGCCAATGCTGCTCTAGATGTAATGTCCTTGCTGCATTGCGGGCAGTGCCACCATGTCCATGAAATCCAAACATCACTGGTGCAGGCTTGACACTCTTTCTCGGTACTCGAAGCAGATATTCGCGTGTCCATTCACCAACTTGTATCGTGCGACTTTGCAACTCGATTTGGCTGCCACGCCGAAGCTGTGCCCAGCAGTTTGAACTCCCAGCAAGAACGATCAAAACAAGTAAGCAATGTCGATGATGAAACATAACTAGACCACAAAAGTTGAGCTTGTGAGATGAAACGAACGAAATCGATGATAACAACTTACCGTAACACGCGTTAAATTGTCGCTCAGTAATTTGTAACCGTTCGCAGCGAAAACCTCCGGTCAATGACCGGGGGCTAAGTGGGCTTAGATTTGATTGCTTGTTCGGACACTTCAAGTGTCCGGCATAAAGTAGTGTGTTTGTCTCAATGCGCATACGAAAACAGCCGTAAGATCTAGGTGATCTTACGGCTGTTCCGCTATATGCATGGTTGGTGAACGTGTTCCCAGCATTGCTGCTGGAAGAATGTAATCTAACGTATGCGATTATTAATTTTTAACGCATCACT
>JABJMI010000287.1 GCA_018659505.1 Planctomicrobium sp. | reverse complement strand
TGCATCGATAATGTTCTCGCGCCTTTCATTCCTACAGGCGAAGCAAACTTGAAAAGAAAAGAGGCTGAAGAACTACTGACGCAGGTTGGTCTCGGAGAGAGAATGCACCATCGACCGAGTGAACTTTCCGGCGGAGAACAACAACGTGTCGCCATCGCACGTGCGATCCTCAAGAAACCAAAATTGATTCTTGCAGATGAACCGACTGGAGAACTCGATTCAGAAACCGGTCGACAGGTCTTCGAGATCCTTAGAAAGCTAAACCGAGAACAGGGAACGACTGTTATTACAGTCACGCATGATCAACGATATATGAATGAAGACCAGGATATCGTCATGGAGATGCAGGATGGCCAATTTATACATAATGAACCTGCGGCATGAAATCTCTTAGCACATATCCAGAATCTAGCAATCATGCTTTGAAGGAATGGGCGATTGTCTGTGAAGCGATTCAACTTGGTCGCCAACAGTTGCTGTTTCGAACGGGTGGTATCGAAGAGTCAGCGAATGGATTCGAACTCAAGAACAATTCCTTCTGGCTCTTTCCGACGAGATTTCATCAAACGTCTGAACTTGTCACGGATGAATTCGCATCAGAAGTCGCACGAGAGAATGTATTTTCACAAACAGCAGAAAATAATGAGATTCCGTTCCAAGTTTTTTGTCAGGTTGCTGAAATCTTGTACGTTGACTCATTCGAGAAGTTGGAATCGCTGCAAGAATTTCATGTTTTGAAACCCGACATTCTGCGGCAGCGTTTTGAATATAGAACCCCAGGTCTCTACGTACTTGTCATTCAGTCAGCGAGCCTTCCCTCACCAGTCTCGATCCAACATGCAGATCACTACGACGGTTGTAAAAGTTGGTTCGAACTGGTTAAGCCATTATCAACTCAAGGTCTTCGACCTGTTTCTTCAAAACAGAGCATTCAGCAAATTGTTCGATCTGTCACCGATTTGCTAGGTTCGGATTGACAAGAGAAAGTTGCCTGTCGGGAACTTTGAATCGTGATGCGACTTTGATAATCTCTCGCAGAAAATAATGGTTTGTAGAGAAGGTACCATCCTTTGGCTTTTTGCTTCTTCTCAAATGTAATTATTCCGTAACCGTTTACAGCGTTGAAACTTATTGTCTCAGCACGAAACAAACAAATGATACGAAAAGAATACGGTAACTGACGAACTTGTTTGGACTAATCCGGTCTACCTCATCCCGAAAATTTAGACAGGATTGACATGATGAACAGGATGAATATCGCGAAATACACCTTTAATCCAACAATCTTCAGGTAGCCAAGACGAACTCAAGGCTGGCAAGACAATCATTTGTTTGTACATATTTCGGTTTACCAAATTAGAGTGCTTTCCTCTTATCCTGGAAATCATGTTCATCCTGTCTTAACTTTTTTGAAAGCTCAATGAGCAGAATTTTGCATCGAGTCTGTATAACCAAAACTCGCTGAGCTGAAACGAACCAGAGCATTTTTCTTTCGTGTCATTCGTTTATTTCGTGGTTATCAAACTGTCTCTGGATCCACGTCCGTGAAAACTTACATTCATCACTTATTCGCAAGCACTTTGAAATCCTTAATATGATCGATTCGTCTCGCCAGTGGTCCAGTTCTGACTCAAATGATCTCTACGAAGTTTCTCGGTGGGGTAATGGTTTCTTCTCTGTAGGAGAGAACGGACACCTACAGGTTCATCCTGATCGCAATTCTGAACGAACTATTGATTTGAAAGAATTGATTGATCGGCTTGAAGTTCGAGGCTTCGATCTTCCAATTCTGGTTCGATTTAACGGGATCCTCAAAGAGCGATTACGTGAAATTCATGGAGTCTTTAAGAAAGCAATTGAAGACAACAACTACAAAGGGAAATACGCTTGTGTTTACCCGATCAAAGTGAATCAACAGCGAGAAGTCGTTGAGAAAATTGTTGAGTACGGTCGTGAATTCGGATTCGGGTTAGAGGCTGGTAGTAAACCCGAATTGTTAGCCGTCATCGCAGTCACAGACTCTTCGACACCAATCATTTGCAATGGGTTCAAGGATGACGAATTCATTGAAATGTCTTTGCTCGCGCAGAAAATCGGAAGGATTGTTATCCCGGTTGTTGAGAAGTACACCGAACTCGAACGAATTCTTGTGGTCGCCAAACGGTTGGGAGTTCGTCCTCAGATTGGAATGCGAGTGAAGTTGGCTGCGCGTGGAGCGGGGCGTTGGCAGTCATCTGGTGGGTATCGTTCCAAGTTTGGTCTCACTGTCGGAGAGATCTTGCAGGGAATGGAACTGCTCGAATCCGAAGGAATGGCGGATTGTTTTAAGCTGCTGCATTTCCATCTTGGCTCACAGATCACAAATATTCGACAAGTCAAAGCCGCGATCACGGAAGCGATCCG
>JABJMI010000289.1 GCA_018659505.1 Planctomicrobium sp. | reverse complement strand
GGAGTTCTTTCCGAACCAGTCAGTGTTTGTGCAAAAGCGATTGAACAGGCGTATCTCGCCCAAACTCGTTTACAAGTCTGGAAACCTCAATTGGCATTCGTCACCGGTGCTGGGCAGATCGGATTACTGACAGCAATGATGCTTCGCTTACGAGGATTAGAAGTCTACGTATTGGCGAGGACTCAGAATCCGGGGTTGAAGGAAGAAATTTGTGCCGGCTATGGGGCACACTACATTAGCACTAAAGAAGAATCGGTGAGCGATCTCGTAGAGAGAGTAGGTCGGCCAGACCTTGTGATTGAAGCAACGGGCAGTAGTCGGGTTGCCTTCGACATGATGCAACACCTGAATCGAAATGGCGCTTTGGTTTGGACTAGCGTCACTGGCGGAAAAAACACGTTGAGCGACTTTCCTTCCGATGCCGTCAACCTCGAATGGGTACTAGGCAACAAACTATTAGTCGGCAGCGTCAACGGCAATCGAGATCACTTCAAAAAAGGCATCTCCGATTTAGCACTCTCTGAAGTGATGTACCCTGGAGTGACTGAAAAGATTCTCACCACACCGATCAATGGTTTCTCCAAGCCACAAGCAATCATTGAGAAGCTGACCAATGATAAGTCAGCATTGAAAGTCTATGTGAACGTGGCAGAGGTCGGTTAATCGCTATTAGGCGTTGGAAAAGAAATCGTCTACCAGCACGACGTGCGAGCGAGTGTGCTTGTAAGGGAGTTAATTTCCATGCTGCTGCCTGAATCGATAATGTAATGCGAATTCATCACTCAACCTCAGCAGTCGCAGCCGTTTTGATGCTTTCAGCCTCTGCATAGCATAGCTTCAACGCATCACACGCCAGTTTTCCCGAGAGAACGTGTGGTGCTGTGCCTGATTTGACTCCGTCGACCGCTGCCTGAATTTCTTCAGTGAAGGCTGCACACCATTCTCCGCTGCCACCTGCATCGGGAGTTTCAATTTCACCTTCATCGGGGATCAAAGTTAATGGGCGATTGACGATCCATTCTTCTCCATAGGTTCCACAATCAAATTGAATCGTTGCCTTCTCTAAAATCAGTTCGAAACTATGAGCGAACTTCAACTGCCCCGCAGCGATGCCCCCGCTGATACAACTGACAGTCAAATCAGGATCATCGTACAGGTATTGAGTACAGACATGATTGACGAAACCTTCTTTGAGAAGTCCTCGCGAGAAGACCTTCGCAGGAACTCCGCACATCAATCCGATGTAGTGATTATCGTGAATATGGAGATCAATCCCCCAGCCACCCAGTTTTTGGAAGTCTTTAATATCAGATGACCAGTCTGGTGGAGCGATGACTCGTCGAAATGCCGCTGCTTTTAGCTTGCCGTATTTGCCGCTCTCAACAGCTTTTCTTGCCCAAGTGAATTCTGGAAAAAACGGGAGGACATGAGCCACCATTAACAGCTTCCCAGCTTTCTCGGCAGCAGCCAACATTCTTTTGGCAGCGTCTAATTCTATCGAGATCGGTTTCTCGACAAGGACATGCTTGCCAGCTTCCAGAGCTTCAATCGCAATCGACTCGTGGTGCTCGGTCGGTAAGCAAACATGCACTAGATCAATCTCAGGATTGGCAAGCAGTTCTTTGTAATTGGCATAGCCTTGAACTCCCGAGAGATCAGTATTCGCATCGCCTCGCGGTCCAAAGTTACCTTGGATACTCGACCAGTCCCCTGCCAGTTTCTTTTCGTTGCGAGTCGCAAACGCGATGACTTCCGCGTCATTCACTTGCTTGGTTGCCTCAAAGTGGGTCATTCCCATGAACCCTAAACCAACGATCCCAATCTTGACTGTCATCTCATCTTCTCCAATATGAATTTGTCGACGTGAATAGAACATTATCAAAGCCAGAGTAAGTCGCCAACCGACGTAGAGAATCGTTCTTGTGAACTGCCTTACAGACTGAATTCAGGCAATCTTATAATTTCAGAAAAACAAGAGGTATTTGTTAACTTACGATTCAGTTCAAGGAAGAAAAGATGAAAAGCACAACTCAAGTCTTAGCGGCATTTGTTGTTGCTCTGACATTCAATTTCTCAGTCAGTTCTTCTCACGCCAAAGATCCGCTCGGTCAACGCTGGTCAAAAGAATCCAGAGTTTCCATGAATAAGGTCAGCCACAAGCGATTTGATATACTGCTTAAAAAATATGTTGATGAGGATGGCTATGTTGCATATTCGAAATTCAAAGCATCGGGGACTGATCGCAAAGAACTACAAACTTACTTGGCTGAACTT
>JABJMI010000486.1 GCA_018659505.1 Planctomicrobium sp. | reverse complement strand
GGTTGCTGAATTCCAAGGGCGATTAATTCTTCATTTGGATGCTGCATATAAACTGGAAATAGAGAGACTCTTCCGGATTACTGAATACGAATTTAATTAAAAAACTCACCGCGGAGACGCTGACGAAGGAGAAAGGAATTTGAAATTGCGTGATGTTAACTAATTGCCAACTCTCAACTCATCTCGTTTCGAAATGGAAAAGAAA
Source organism: Planctomicrobium sp. (assembly GCA_018659505.1). Lineage (GTDB taxonomy): Bacteria > Planctomycetota > Planctomycetia > Planctomycetales > Planctomycetaceae > Thalassoglobus. Next base: position 2,192 of record JABJMI010000486.1, on the reverse strand, counting down.
ACCTACGTGCTCTTCTCCGCGTCTCTGTGCCTCCGCGGTTTTCTGATTTCTTTTCTACCGAAACAAAAAGCGAGGCTGTGTTTGCATGACACATCCTCGCTTTTGACTTATTTATAATACAACTCGCAACAGACTTAATTCGCTGCGACTTTCTTTTGTTCACGATTCATGAGCCAAACCAAAACTGGGCTGGCAACATAAATTGAACTGTAGGTACCAACCAGGATTCCAAGGATCAGGCAATAAGCAAACCCATGAATTCCTTCGCCGCCCATCACATAAAGGATGAACACAACAATCAATGTTGTCAGCGAGGTCAAAATTGTTCGTGAGAGTGTTTGGTTCAAACTGGCGTTGACCATCTCTTCAGTCAAAGCCGGGTTGCGACCGCGAACTTCACGAATACGGTCGAAGACCACAATCGTATCGTTCAGCGAATAACCAACGATGGTTAAGAACGCTGCAATGATTGGCAGGTTGATCTTAAAGTCTTCCAGCAGGAAGATTGCCTTCAGTGGAGTCCCACTCAGGTAAGCTCCGATGGCAACCAGTCCAAGTACAACCAAGACATCATGAATTAACGCAGCACAGGCAGCGAGACCGAATGTCGCCCGTTGGAAGCGAACCCACAAGTAAGCAACAATCGCCAACAAACTAAACGCCATGGCAGTGATCGCTGCCAGTTTTGCATCACCTGTGACCGACTTGTCGAACTTGTTGACTTCTTCGAAGTGCGGGTCTTTTTCTAAATCTGTTTTCAAGCTCGTCAGCACCTTGTCGATGTCAGCTGCCGGAATTAATGAAGAGAATGTCAATTGAATTTCACTGACCTTCGGTGTTTCAGATTCGGTGACAGCTGCTCCTTCGACGAGATCATCTGCATCACCATAATTCAATCCTTTTAATGGCTCGGCAGCGATGTCAGCTAATGCAGCAGGAGTCATCGGCTCGGAAACCGTAATCGTGACTTGGTGTTTCTGAGGAGCAACTGCTGGTACTTCGCCTTCCTCTTCCGTGGCTTCAGCGACAACTGCTTCCACGACTCCCAATGTGACGTGTTGCTGAATCAACTCGTACTCAGAATCGGCAAAGGCTTCTTTGATCTTGGCACTGACGCTTTCAGTGTCATCTTCGACCGTTCGCAAGCGATACAATTTGTCGACTGTCCCATCTTTTTGATCGACAGACAATTGTTCCAATGTAATTGCGTCTTCGAACTTTGGTTCGACAGCGTCTTTCACAACATTGGTTTCAGGAGTTTCACCAACAAACTTGAATGTCACCATCGATCCACCGCGGAAATCAATATCAAGGTTCTCGCTGCCTCGCATTCCGACTGCGACAAGTCCACCAACAATCAGTACAAGTGAAGCAACCGCTGCGATTTGCTTTTTGCCGAGGAAGTTTATCCCTTGCGGATTGATGAGACTCATCATCTTCAAGTCTTTGAGCCAGCGTTTCTGCTCAGCAATGTCGAAGATCAGTCGACCAATAAACAGGGCACTAAACATCGAAGTGAGGATACCGATGAACAGTGTCACCGCAAAACCTTTGATTTGATCTGTTCCAATGTAGTAGAGAACGATCGCGGTCAAAAGCGTGGTAATATTGGCATCGAAAATGGTTGAGAAAGCTTTCTCGAAACCATTCTTGATCGACATTCTGATACTGGAACCACGAGCTTGCTCTTCTCGCATACGTTCGAAGATCAGCACGTTTGCATCGACGGCCATACCGATGGTCAACACCAATCCTGCCAAACCAGGCAATGTGAAAGTGGCATCAATCAGCGACATCGCTCCGAGTACAAGAATAATATTCAGTGCCAAACAGACATCTGCGACGAATCCAGACTTCATGTAATATACGAGAGTGAAAATGAAGACGACCACTAAAGCTAAACCAATCGCGGTGAAGCCTTTTCGTTGAACTTCTTCTCCGAGCAACGCTGTGATTGAGAATTCAGTAACGGGCTTTCTATCTAGCGGAACATCCAACGCCCCTGCACTCAATACGCCGAGTAGAGAATCAATATCTTCACGTGTAAAGTTACCATCAATCTGACCAGATGTCGTGATGATCCCGTTAATTTGCGGGGCAGAATGAATTGACCCATTCAATAAAACGGCTAGTCGCGAGTGAAAACCTGCTCCTTCTTGAGGACGGTTCCGTGAAGTGACTTGCCCGAAGAG
>JABJMI010000202.1 GCA_018659505.1 Planctomicrobium sp. | reverse complement strand
TCCCAATGACATGAGTTTCAAACCGTATCAAATTGAAAACCTGCCTGTCATTGAAGCTGAAGCCATTTTAAGAAGCGTTTTGGGCATCGGTTCGGGAGTTGCCAATGTGAGTGCGATGTACGATTCTAGATCACGTTCTCAACCTAACAGTAACAGCACAATCACGATCGCCTCTGATGAACGAACGAATAAGCTGCTCGTTTCCACGACGTCTAAAACTCATCAGCTAATCGAAGAGGCTCTCAAGACGATCGATGTCGAAGGGGAAGCAAGTAACTTTTCAGCAGCTGCCAATAAACCCTTCTTACGAGTTTATTCAGTAACATCAGCTGATGCTCGTGAAGTCGTCAAAACAATAGATGCACTCATGCCTGGCATCGTCGTGAATGAAGATGGTCGTAATGGTAAGATTCATATCATGGCTTCGCCGGACAAACATTCCGAAGTTGACAACCTCATTCGTCAAATGGATGGGATGGGAACAAGTTCGCAGCAGATGTCGGTGATCCCTCTCTCCAAAATGGACCCCATGTTGGCAGCTGCCACTGTACGGGCAATGTTCCTCAAAGATGGTGAACTCGCTCCGACAGTCGAAGCCGACATTTATGGTCGTCAGTTGATGATCCGTGGCGATGCGAATCAACTCGCACAAATTAAACTTCTACTTGGTCAGCTAGGAGAAGACGGGACGGGTCAGCGAGACTCCTCAAGCGAAAGTCGTATCAGAACATTTCCTCTCAGTGGTCGTGATCCGGAAGAGATTCTCCCCTTGATTCAGCGGATGTGGAATCAACGCTCTGGTTCGAGTATTCGTATTGTCAATCCTGAAGATCGTGGTCCCGTACGTGATGTGATCAGTCCAAGTGATGGATCTTCAGTCAGAGACCAACAACCAGCGAGCACAGCCCCAGCCAGCACTCAGAGAGAACCAGCAAAAACTCAGAGAGAGTCCGTTCAAAACCAGCAGAATGAAAGACTGAAGTCCTTCCCGCTAAGAACCGCCAGTCAAACAACAGTGATCTCTCAGGAACCTGAGACAGCAAGCAGTGAAGATCCCGCTCCTAAAACCGCACCACCTATTCAGCAAAGCAATCCACTCGAATTCAGCGATGATGAATTGTTGAATTTGTTGGATTCCTACATCGATCGAACTGATCCACAAGAACCATCTACAACCTCAGTTCCCAATACTCCTCGACCGGTCGCTCCACCTGCGAATCAAAGTTCCGGCGGCAACCAATCGTTCCCCGCGGACGTAAACATCACAGTCATGGGTGATGATTTAATGCTCTACTCATCTGACCCGGAAGTCTTGAATCAGCTGGAAGAACTCCTCGAGTCTGCCATGCAAGCAATCCCCCCTAGCACCTCTTGGACTGTCTTCACGTTACAGTCTGCGGATGCCACAGAAGTTTCTCTGATGCTTGAACAACTTCTTCCCTACAGCAATGTGAGTAGCGCTTCATCAGGTGGCGGAATGCTAGGTTCTCTCACTGGTGCTGCTTCTTCTTTAGGAAGTGGAATCGCTGAAATGACCGGCTTGAGTTCCATTGCCAGTGCTGGACAGTCCCTCAGAATCATTCCTGACACACGTTTGAACTCGTTGTTCGTTTCCGGTCCCAGTAGTCAGGTGAAAGAAGTCGAAGAAATGCTTCGTGTGTTAGATTCCAGCGAATGGCCCGACACGTTACGCGACAAAGTCTCTCGACTCATCTCCCTTGAATATGCAGATGCCGACGATGTGCTAAGGATGGTCAAGGAATCTTACAAGGTCTACATCGATCCCCCACAGCAACAGAACGCACGCAACAACCCATTGGCAGCGATGATGGGTGGCGGAGGTCGTGGGGGAAAGGCTGACTCAGCTGAAGCTCAAATCAAGATGACAGCCAGTGTCGATTCCAATACAAATCAGCTGATTATCTGGGCAGATGATGGATTGTTCCAAGAAGTGAAATCGTTTGTTGAATCGGTTGACGAATCGGCTCGTCAAGCACGCCGAACAGTGCGAGTTGTTTCTTTAAGAAATACGAATTCATCAACAATCAAAGGTGCTTTGGGAACTCTCATGCCAAAAGTGAACGTCAGCAGCACAGCGTCACGACAAGGAACCCCCGATGCCAATAAGTCTTCCAATTCCAACGACAACAATTCAGGACGCTCTCAAGAAGAACAAGAGCGCATTCGCCAGTTCTTTGAACAACGGATGAAAGAACGAGCGCAAGGTGGCGGAGGTGATACAGGAGGTCGCCCCAGCTTCGGTGGTGGTGGGCGCCCCGGCGGCGGACGCCCAGGAGGACGATAACCAAATTCGACGTTGACTCGTTTAACGGCTAGCCGAAGGCGTCAGTGATTTACTATACAATTTCATCGCTTAGTGAAGGCAGTAGAATATACAGTTGTTGCATTTAAGTGAGCAAAGCGAACCGTTGTCCCTTCTCCCCACAGTCGAACTCCATTCTCGCCTACAACTTAGCTATGGGGAGAAGGTTAGGATGAGGGGTAACTAGTGGACTGTCACAGCTAAAAATAGGGGTTGAGACAATGAGATATAGCGACAACGGAGCGGTCAATCACTCTTCCAACCCCTAAATTAAAGCCTGACAAGGCACTAGCGTCTTCGATCACAAAGACGATCAAAAGAAAACTCTCATGACTCGGAGTGCCGTTCAGTAAATAGACCTGTGGACGTCTGCCCCGCAACACTCACGATCGAATTTAACTCGTTATGAATATCGGCTCACTACTTCTGGATCGCGGACTCGTCAACGAGCAGCAACTCGATATGGCGCGCGAGCACAATTCGCAAGGCAGAATTGATCGCGTCCTCACCGAAATGGGAATCATCCGCGAGGATGAAACGCTCCAGCTGTTAGCTGACGAACTCGGGATGGAGTTCAAAAACCTCAAGGAATTTGAAGTCGACCGGGAACTCCTCGACCAGTTCCCTACGACTGCAATTTTCCGACATGAAGCAGTCCCTCTGCTGCGTGAAAATGGACATGTACAAGTCGCGATCAGCGATCCATTCAACCTTGAGTCAATCGATGAACTCGCCACGCTCGGCAGTTGTCGCATCGAGCCAGTGCTTGCCTGTCGAGATGAAATTCTCGATCTGATTAAACGTAATCTCGGAGTTGGTGGAGATACCATCAATCAGATGGTCGCGCAGCGGTCTGAGGATGAAGTCGATCTGCTTGATGAGATCCCGGAAGGGATGGGAGAACTCGCTGAGTCTGCACAAGCTCCCTCTGTCATTCGTCTGGTGAACGAGTTACTCGTTGAAGCACTCGAACAACGAGCAAGTGATGTTCATCTCGAACCGCAAGAGAACGGACTCGTCATCCGCTTCCGTGTCGATGGAATCCTGCGAGTTGAACCGGTTCCCCCCGAGAT
>JABJMI010000273.1 GCA_018659505.1 Planctomicrobium sp. | reverse complement strand
GCCTTGGTGGGGCAAACACTGGTGGGCAGCAAACTGCGACCCAAGGAGCACAGGGGCAATCAAGCGCTGGCATTAATACTGGTCAGACCTTGGGTACTACAAATCTAAATTCTGCGGATGGGAGCCTGAGTGCGACCGTGGGGCAGGGCGGATTTGTCGGTGGTCAAAACAGTGGAAACTTTACTGGCAACCGCTTCGCAGGTCAGACTGCCAGTCAGAGTAACCAGGCACAATTCGGAAACCTGCAAAACAACAATCGAACACAAAACCGCAACAACCAACAGCGATCAGATCGAAAGTCTGTTCGTCCGCGATATCGAATTTCATTCGCTGTCCCAGTGATTCCTCGTTCAGATTTGCAAAACCGACTCACGTTCAATGAAATCCAGATCCCAAAACAAATGCTCAGTACCGAAAAGGTCATCGTGAAAGTCGATGAGCAGGGGCAGGTGACGCTTGCTGGAGTAGTAGCAACCGAACGGGAAAGCAAATTACTGGAATCTTACATCCGCATGGAACCAGGCGTTCGCAAGGTGAACAACACGTTGACCGTCACGAATTGAAGTAAAGGAATTCTTTAATCCCACGCTTCATTGTGCGCCGTCCGTAATTCCTGTTGCCTCAGATTCTTTCGGATATGTACGAAGACATCTTTCTAACCGGTCAGCTTGATCCTTGGCCTAGAAAAACCGAGATGGTCCAACTGCTGCAAGCCGCAGGGTTCTCGATCGATGTGGGACGATATTCGATTCGCATTAACGATTGCGAACACTTCGTGTTTCAAGAATACGGTGGCGACCTTGGTGAGCCTCAAATAGACGCTGATGCGAGTTCACTTGAAAAGATGCTTGTAGATGCCGGGCGTGTTTCAACAGCTCTAATTTCTGCTGACATACGTCATCGCTTTGAACTCTATGACGAACTGAACGAAATGGTTGGGTATTTACATCATAAATGGTCGCCACCATCCGATTTCCAAATCAAAACTGATCGTTGAACCAGAGTAGCCAGCTCTGTTTGGTCCGAAAAGATTTTGTCTTCGGTATCAGGTTTCTAAAAGTGTTTAACATTGATGATTGTTCGGTTGGAATAAAACACTCCAATCCATAAATTGCAGAAGCCATTTCTTCCGTCGACTTCATCCTACGCTCGTTTCCGCTACAATCTTACTCTGAAGATCACTTCCAGCGAGGCGGACATGGCGAAAGACTATTCAAACTACCAGAAAAAAGTCATCTCCCGGTATTACGATAACCGTGAGCAGATCGACGATCAGCGACTCAGTGAACTTGTCACGAATCTCTATCTCGCAACTGGTGAGAAGAAAATCGAGAAGCTCTGGAAATCGGCTGAGGAAACCATGCTACGTCTCGGGGTTCCTAAAACGCGAGTGGCTCATGTCGTCGAGAAGCGAGACGCTGCCATTCTTGCTGAGGTCGTGAAAGACCTGCAATCGGGTGCCATCAAAAAGAAATAACGATAGCCTTCGTCAGATAATTACTTCTTGGCTCATCCCCTTTCTCCCTCATTAAACTCAATCGACTCCGAGGTGTTTACCTTGCCTATCTTGTACCGAATTCTCTCGACATGTTCTTTGATCTGTCTAATCACTCTATCTGGTTGCCAGAAGAATGAGAAAACAGGCAGCGAAACCAAAGGCTCTTCTTTCGAAACAATCCAACCGACAGTCGATCCTGATGTCATTGCAGAAGAGGACCGCGTGCTCACAGTCGAAGAAATGCGCGAGGCATTAGGAGCCAATGAGAACGCACATTTCGAAAAGACAGGACGCAAATTCTCGGTTGCACTTTTAACGAATAGTGGAGCGAAAACGCTCGAACCACTTAAAGGGCAGCCTCTCAAAGTGATTGACTTATCACAGACCCATATTACAGACCTTAGTCCTTTGGAAGGCATGGAACTGGATAATATTGGGATGGCAGAAACGAAAATCGCCGACATTTCCGCACTCAAAGGAATGCCGTTGAAACATGTCGACGGAACTCGTTCGTTGATCGAAGACATCTCACCACTCGCAGGGATGACTCAGCTAACTCACGTCTTTTTTGAAGAAGCGAAGATTAAAGACATTACACCGCTCAAGAATTTACCATTGAAAGCGGTCTGGTTAAATGGATGCCCGATCAAAGATCTCTCTCCACTCGAAAACATGCAGCTAGAGCAATTAAATCTTTGCGACACACCTTTAGAAAATCTTGACACCGTGAAAACGATGCAGTTAGGAACCCTATGGATGCGAAACACGGCAGTCAAGGAATTAGCTCCACTCGCAAACCATGGTCTGGTCAGTCTTGACGTTCAAGGAAGTGCAGTCGATAACCTAAAAGCACTTTCAAAAATGACGACACTCAAGCGGTTGAACATCGCAGATACCGAGGTCACAGACTTGTCACCGTTAAAAGGATTGCAACTCGAACGAATCATTTTCTCTCCCAGCAAAATCACTGAGGGAATCGATGCAATACGTGAAATGCAGTCTTTGCAGGGGATTGACCTTTCGTTTGATGGTGTTGCACAACCGATGAGCCCGGCTATTTTTTGGGATCGATACGATGCTGGAGAGTTTAAAGCTAAATAGTCTAGGGTCACAAACCATCGGTAAGGTTTCTCGATAGATGTTTTTCGCAAGGAATGTCGTCAATAGATCGCGTTGAGAGTTGAGGGTTTAGCGTTGAGAGTGTCACAGACGCTTCTTCAACGCTAAACGATAAACGCTCAACCAAATCACTTAATCAAGTCGTTTGCGATTACGAATCATTCCCCTATAATTCTCAGAAGTTGCGATGGGAGTTAAGGTTAGCGAATAGGTTTTTGTTACATCTAAATAAAAATCCGCGACAAAAATTGCAGCGAAGAACTCGTTATTGAGTGTTATTTGTATAGTCTCGAAACACTGTAAAGAAGGAGCCGAAATTGAGCTGGCTCACAGGCTTTCTGAAGTCTTCCGTAGGACGTAAATTCGTGATGGCAATCACGGGTCTGTTCCTGTGCTTCTTCCTGGTTATCCACCTGAGTGGAAACCTGTTGCTTTATATTCCAGGTGGTCAGGTCTACGTTGACTACGCGGAAAAGCTACATAGTAATGAAGAGTTTCTAATACTCGCGGAAATCTTTCTTTTCGCTGCATTTGCTTTGCACATTGTGTTGGCGTTCTCGACTACGAAAGACAATTTAAACGCCCGCAAGAAGTCATATCGGGTTGTTGAATCGAAACGAAAAGATCGTGCATGGCCAATTGCATTTGCTCCCGACTACATGATGATGATCACCGGGTTGATCGGATTTGCTTTCCTCGTTGTACACATCGCAGACTTCAAACTTGAATGGATGTGGACAGATGCCTTGGCTGGCAAATCGTCAGCACAGAAAGTGGGGATCATCCTAGGAGATTCTGTCCGATCGGTGATTTACCTCGCTGGTTCGTTAGCACTTGGCTATCACGTTTCTCATGGACTCCAAAGTGCTTGCCAGACAATTGGATTCAATCACCCAAAATACAATCGTGGACTAAAAATCATCTCAATTGCCTTTGGAATCATTGTCGCGATCGGTTTCAGCAGTTTTCCGATTATCGCACAACTTGTTCCAGGGATGTTGGACTTTCCTGATATCGTTGATGTCGAAGTGAGTCGTCACTAAACGATGATTCGCTGATGAGAAACCGCGTTCACTTTCAGCCAATCAAAACTGCGTTACAGTCATATTGCCCGATAGGAAATTGACGATGAGTCAAACCGTGCTGAACTCAAATATTCCCGACGGACCACTTGCCGACAAGTGGCGGAACCATAAAAACGAGATGAAACTCGTTGCTCCGAATAACAAACGTAAGTACGACATCATCGTTGTCGGAACAGGTCTTGCCGGTGCATCTGCGGCTGCCTCGCTCGCTGAGCTTGGCTACAACGTCAAAGCCTTCTGCTATCAAGATTCACCACGCCGGGCACACAGTATTGCAGCCCAGGGTGGTATCAACGCAGCGAAGAACTACCCCAACGATGGGGATTCTGTCCATCGACTCTTCTACGATACAATAAAAGGTGGCGATTTCCGTGCTAGAGAAGCGAACGTCCATCGCCTCGCTGAAGTCAGTAACAACATCATTGATCAATGTGTCGCTCAAGGAGTTCCTTTCGCCCGTGAATATGGTGGACTCCTCGGTAACCGAACATTCGGTGGAGCTCAAGTCTCCAGAACTTTCTACTGTCGAGGACAAACCGGGCAACAGCTATTGCTGGGAGCTTACAGCGGTCTGATGCGACAAGTTTCTGCCGGCAAAGTCAAAATGTATCCTCGCCGGGAGATGCTTGACCTCGTCAATGTCGACGGAGTTGCCCGAGGAATCGTCTGCCGAAATCTCAAAACTGGCGAATTCGAAACTCACGCTGCCCATGCAGTACTTCTATGTACTGGTGGCTACGGAAACGTCTTCTATCTGTCAACAAACGCTAAAGGTTGCAACGTTACAGCCGCTTGGAGATGTCACAAACGCGGAGCTTTCTTCGCGAATCCATGTTACACACAGATTCACCCAACATGTATCCCCGTCAAAGGTGATTACCAGTCGAAGCTCACTTTGATGAGCGAAAGTCTGCGGAACGACGGGCGAGTTTGGGTTCCGTCTGATCCGAGTGACACTCGTACCCCAGCTCAAATTCCTGAAGAGGCTCGCGACTATTACCTCGAACGTCGTTATCCTGCGTTCGGAAATATGGTCCCGCGAGATGTTGCCAGCCGCGCAGCCAAAGAACGCTGCGATGCCGGTTATGGTGTCAGCGATACAGGCAAAGCTGTCTATCTCGATTTCCAACGTGCAATTCAAGAACAGGGTGAGGATGCGATCCGCGCCAAGTATGGCAACCTGTTCCACATGTATCAGAAAATCACCGACGAAAACCCGTATCAATCACCAATGAAGATTTACCCGGCTGTCCACTATACAATGGGCGGACTCTGGGTTGATTATAATCTTGAGAGTAATGTTCCCGGTTTGTTTGTTCTCGGTGAAGCGAATTTCTCCGACCATGGAGCGAATCGCCTAGGCGCCAGTGCTTTGATGCAAGGTTTGGCAGATGGTTATTTCGTCGCTCCTTATACTGTTGGAAATCATCTTGCCAGTCGCAGCTTGAAACCAGTCACGACTGCTCATCCGAACTTCGACAAAACTCGTCAGGAAGCCCAAGGACGTGTTGAGCAGCTACTCGGCGTGAACGGCAAGCGTTCCGTAGAAAGTTTCCATCGAGAACTCGGAAACATCATGTGGGAGTATTGCGGCATGGCTCGCAATGCAGAGGGACTCAAGAAAGCCGCTGACGAAATTCGCACCCTAAAGGACCAATTCTGGAAGCAAGTTTTTGTTCCTGGAAGTGGAGTCGATTTCAATCAACAACTGGAATTAGCAGGTCGGGTTGCCGACTTCATGGAATTCGGGGAACTGTTCGCAAAGGATGCACTCGCACGCGAAGAGTCAGCCGGTGGTCACTTCCGCGAAGAGCATAAATCCGATGACGGTGAAGCGAAACGTGACGATGAAAACTTCCAACACGTCGCGGCATGGGAACATGCTGAGTCCGGTGACTCCGTAAGACATCAAGAAGAATTGAACTTCGAAGTCGTCACCCCATCGACACGTAGTTACAAGTAACATCATTCAAACTATCGATCCGATCATTTACTCAATCCTGGATTGACGAAACTATGAGCGATTCCGAGAACATGACTTTGACACTTCGAGTCTGGCGACAGTCAGACTGCGAATCTCGTGGAAAGTTTGTTGACTATGAAGTCAACAATGTCTCTCCCCACATGTCGTTCCTTGAAATGCTTGACGTTCTGAACGAGCAATTGATCGTACAAGGGGAAGAACCAGTCGCGTTCGATCACGATTGCCGCGAAGGAATTTGCGGTTCCTGCGGAGTCATGATCAACGGTCAGGCTCACGGTCCTGATAATGAGACGACGACTTGCCAATTACACATGCGGCGTTTCAAGAATGGCGATAAAGTTGTTGTCGAACCATGGCGCGCACAAGCTTTCCCTATCGTCAAAGACTTAGTTGTCGACCGCACGGCTTTCGACCGCATCATGCAGGCGGGTGGTTATGTCTCGATCAAAACTGGTCAAGCTCCTGACGGAAACTCTCTCCCGATTCCTCGACAAGATCAAGAATCGGCAATGGACGCTGCGGTTTGTATTGGCTGCGGGGCATGTGTCGCAGCGTGTAAAAACGCCTCAGCGATGCTATTCACCTCAGCGAAAGTTTCACACCTTGCTCAACTTCCCCAAGGTGACCCAGAGCGTTCACAGCGAGTCGTGAACATGGTTGCTCAAATGGACGCCGAACAATTTGGTGGTTGCAGCAACACTTACGAGTGCGAAGCAGCCTGTCCGGCTGGTGTTTCAGTCGAGCATATTGCCCGCCTCAACCGCGAATACGTCAAAGCGAGTTTCTGCTCAACCGCTGAAGCGACTATTCAAGCTGCTGAATAATATCACTGTACAGATCATCCCGGAGTTACATTTTACTCCGGGATTTTTTATGCGCTCTGTTTTGTGATCTCGCGTTTGAAAACCCCTAAACTCCCTGGTCGATACGAGTAGAGAATTCTTGATTTCGTTGACGAGTTACATCAAAACCCACTTGTATCAAGAAGCATGATGCGTATAGTCGTAGTAGGCATCTCAAACGCAATGGGGTTCACAGCATGCGATACTTACGATCTGGGGCAGTTTCCAAATACGTAATTCTGATAGCAATTTCGATTTTCTCGAATCCTCAATTTGCTTCCGCGCAACAAGCAACTCAATGTTTCTCGATTGAATTTTTCTACGATTCCAGTACTGGTGATGCTTCCGAGTTACGTGCATCGTTGGAAAAATTTGCAGATGAGAGAAAAGGGTTACTGCTCAACTTTCGTGATGTACACGAAGATGAGAAAGTACAACAGCGACTCGATCAAATTGCCAAGCACTTTGGACTCGCTGAGATTTCCTTGCCAGCGATGTACGGGCTAAACAATATCATCGCTGATTTGAAATCAAAAGAGCAAGTAGAATCTCGCCTGAGTAAAATTTTGCAACTGACAGCTTATGTACGAAACGGCTGTCCGCATTGTGCCGCTGCAAAAGCATTTTTAGGTAAGTACGGCGACCGCTATCCGGCACTGAAAATTGTCTATAAAGAAGTCATTACAAGCCAGGCAGCGAATCAAGAAATGCAGGCAGTCGTGCGCAGATATCGCCAACAGGCTGCGAGTCTCCCAGTCATTCATTATTGCAACGGTTTGACGATTGGCTTTGACCGAGAGGCAACGACCGGAAGAAAGGTCATGCAAACTCTCGACTATTGGTCTCGAGCATGTTCTGATGAAAAAAAGACTGCTCAAAAAAAAGCGAGTAGAGACTTCAAGTCATAGCAATTCGCTGACTGAGAGGATCGCAACCTCGCGATTTTTGGAACAGTATTACGACGATGTCTCCCATGTTGCTCTTACGAATAATAGAACATCTCAGCGTTTCCAGTCCGAAACTTTCGAACAACAACTGACTCTGCTCGCTCAAGCAGATGGCTCTCCGCTGCCGATCCCGCAGCAGTCAGATTTGCCTCCCCCTCCAGCGGGAAACAATCTTCCTCCGCCACCGATTCCATTCGACGACGATCTTCCAATTCCCGAAGGAGACAGTGGGGGGCTTGGACCTCCTCCCGGTGATGATGCTCCATTGCCAGATTTTGAAGATGGCGAATCGAGTTCAAATCCACTGGATGGAGAGAGGCTCGATGAAGACGAAGTCGAACTTCCACTTTTCGGAAGACTGACTGCCAGTAAAATCGGGATGCCGATTTTCACAGTTGCGATTGGTCTGGTCGATGGTTTCAATCCATGCGCCATGTGGGTGTTGATGTTCTTGCTTTCTTTGCTGGTGAACTTAAAGAGCCGCAAGAAAATGTTTGCTATTGCCTGCATTTTCGTCCTGGTGAGCGGTTTAGCTTACTTTGCATTCATGGCTGCCTGGCTGAATGTCTTTGTGTTACTCGGTTACCTAAGACCGGTGCAATTGACGCTCGGGGTGTTGGCAGTCATCGTTGGAGCAATCCATATCAAAGATTTCTTCGCGTTTAAGAAGGGTGTTTCTCTTTCCATTCCAGAGTCAGCCAAACCTGGGATCTACGCACGGGCTAGGAAGATCATCACCGCAGAAACCCTATGGGGGGCCATGCTGGGAGCAACCGTTCTTGCTGTTCTGGTAAACATTATCGAACTACTTTGCACCGCTGGATTGCCTGCCCTTTATACCAATGTCCTAATGATGCAGGACTATCCTGACTGGAAGAACTACGCTTACCTGGGACTTTATAATCTGGCTTACATGTTCGACGACAGCATCATGGTCATTATTGCAGTCATCACATTGGGAAAAAGAAAACTTCAGGAGAAAGAAGGTCGCTGGCTAAAATTCGTCAGTGGTGCTCTGATCTTTGCATTGGGGGTACTGATGATCTTCAAGCCGAACTGGCTTGTTTGAGGCCGAATGATTTCAGACATTTTTCCTGAATATCACCACATCACTACCTGGAACCATCAATTCTGCCTGCCAATGTTTTGCTAACCACTGGAATGTATTAAGTGAGAAGAAACTGACATGCGTCGGATCACGAATGTAATGCCAGGTTGCGAATGATTCCGGAACCACTCGCTTAGTCATGATTCCTAATATTCCGTTTGGATTTAGGCACGCCCACAAACGATCTAACTCTTCACGAGGTTCATGCAAATGTTCGACGACTTCTGAGGTTGAGATGAAATCATAGTGCTTGGCTGAGTAATTGTTCTCAGGCGCGTAGAACGGATCATAAATCTCCATCTGATGTCCCAATTCTTCAAACATCACTGAAAGTGTCGGTCCCGGTCCCGAACCAAAGTCGAGACCGTTGCTATTCGGAGGAAGTAATTCCTGCATCGGAATCATCAAGCGGCTCAGAAACTCTCTGTATCGCTGATCGTCAGGTGAGTTCTCATGCTGATCGTAGACAGCTTTCTCTTCCGAACTGCTCAAGAACTGATGTTGCGGAACAAAGACGAACTCGCAATTTGGACAGCGGTAGTAATTCCGCTTGTCTTGGTGGAACAACGTCCCTTTCGCAAGTTTGCAAAGTGGGCAGTTATATTCTTCAAGTGAATAGGTCATTGCTTAATTCACGATCCATCAGAACTTTCTGACTTCTACTCATTCAGCCAGCACCATTTGATTTTGAATGAACAGGAGGAAGCAAAGGCAGCAGAGGTTTTTCTTCCTCTGCTCTCTTCGGCTCATTTTTAATTGAGAAAACACATCAGCCGTATGGAGTCAGCTTTCGCTTTGGTTTCAAACAAAGCAAATTCTTTAGTGTGAATTAGCGTTGATTAGTGTTCCAAATCGATCCGTAATTAATATCGTTCAGCTTCAGATCGTCTACTACGGAGCCTGTCCGATGTTCGCCAGCCAGATGAGTAAACCGATGATGGCAAAACAGGTGACGACACAAGCTAAAAAGCCTACGACGTCACTCACAGTCGGTTTCACCATTTCTAGCTGAGTGCCGGGGAAGAG
>JABJMI010000302.1 GCA_018659505.1 Planctomicrobium sp. | reverse complement strand
CGGGTCGTTGGACCGTGTAGCTCTTTTCGACGTAGCTGGTCTCGTAGACGGGGCGTTGAACCGTGTAGCTTTTTTCGACGTACGCGGTCTCTGTCACATTGCGGTAGCAGGTGACCTGATTCTCTTCCCAAGTCGGTTTGTAGGTGGTTCGTTGGACGGTGTATTGCTCGGGTTCGTAAACAGTTTCCTGAACCGTACGATAACAGGTTTGACGCTCAACTTTGTAAGACGTGTAACAGCAAGTCGGTTGGCAAGGTTGTGGGCAACAACGATAACTGGTCGCTCCACAGTACCAGCCTGCTTCGACCGATCCCCCGGTCAGACAAGCCATTGCCATCACCGCTGTAGCGATGAAACTTCTCATAACATTCTCCCGTTTCAAATAAATCTTGATGTAGTTCGTGGTTTAGACTCTTCCCGCCTCTTCCCCGATTATGAACAAAGTCGTGCGAGTAAGTAAAACAGCTACATCAGTCATAGCCGGAATTACCCACAGCTCGCCCCGGTTCTTCGGGTTGCTCCTTTAGCATAGAGCTGAGAAGAGAGTGTTGTCAGGAAGTTTGGGTAAGATTCAGTCGTTCGCGCGCCAAGTAATTTTTGAGAAGCCCGTTAACCCGAATGATCCTCAGAGTTTCTCTATTTTGACATGCCGATAAGAATGGCGCAAAGAATTATGATCAAACCAGTTGCGAATTTGATCGTGGAGACGCAGAGAGTATTATCGGTCATCGGGAACTTAACGCGCGAAGCAATTAAAGCGATTTCAACACGTTTTGTGCGGCCAGCTTGATGCTCGGCTCGCGAAAGTTGTCTGACAAATTTTTGATGAGCGGTCGGATCCGGTCTTTCTCCGAGTCGGAGAGTTGAGGGGCCAATTCTCCAATCGCAATGACGGCATACTTGGTTTTTAGAACCAATTCGATTTCTGCGATGTTAGCCGCTTTCCTAGCATCTAAATCGGCCGCATTCGTTTCTTTGAGTGGTTCCGATTTTGTCGCTGTCGTGAGAAGCTGCTCCAGAATACCGATTCCCGCGGTCGATTTTTTTCGCGACAAAGCCAACGCCGCATTCACGCGGACAAATTCGTCTTTATCTTCCAGTAAGACAATGAGCCGATGATCGACCTGATTGTCATCCAGTAACCCAAGTGAAAATGTCGCTGCACGTCGGATGACGGGATCTTCATCGCGGGAGCCGTTCACAAGGGCGGCTGTGATTTTTTCATTCTGAAGCGGGTCTCCTTCCTCAAAATCACGACCTGCAATGAAAGAGATGGCAGTCATGGCGTTCTGCCGAGTTTCCAGATCGAACTCTGGTTTCATGGCTTCGATCAATACCGGGAATGTCACCGTATCAACATCGAGCCAGCCAAGTGCTCGAATGAGATAGGAGCGGAGTTTGATATCTTCTTCCGACTGTGACGGGATCATGAGATTGTCGTTGAGGACATCGACCAATTGTGTGGCAAGTTGCTCATTTTCTTTGAGGTTGGCCGATTCTTCGCCGGCGTGCAGATCGGCTTGCATCATTTGAGTCAAGCTGTAGGCGGCCCGGAAGCGGCGATTATTATTATCGACGCGGAGTTCGTTAACTTGCCGTTCCCAGTCTTGATCGTTGGTGGCGAGTCGTCCAAATAATAACCACACACCAATCACCGCACCGACAATCAGTGCAGGGACGACGAACAATTGGATGATGAATCCCGCCGAAGGAGGTTCAACGGGAGGAAGATTCTCGGGAGACTCAATGGTTCCACCAGGGTGAATGGGGGAATCACTCGACGTCGAATTGTTTTCACTGACAGCCATGAACGGTCAATCTAATAATGTTGAACACTGATTACAGTCTAGAATGATCGGTGCAGGATTCAAGCAGACGGCGAAAGAGAGTTTATTCATCCATATGTCGTTGCGACCACCATTGGCGCACCCGTTCCAGATCCTCGGGGGTATCCAGATCGAATAAGAGTTCATTGGCATCTGTCGGCCAGTGAACGACTCGGCTTGGGAAGGCTCGAACAATTGAGTTTAACCCTTCATCGGAGGATAATTTGGCGACTTCTTCCGAGACTGGCCAGCGGAAAAAAGTCGGGTGTCCCCCTGTTTCATTCACCGTGGGAATGAAAATTTCTGCTGAGGAGTCTTTCCACGCTTGGCAAACTTTCTGGAAAGTCTCTGGTGTGATCAGAGGAT
>JABJMI010000296.1 GCA_018659505.1 Planctomicrobium sp. | reverse complement strand
TGATCATCAAGGCTGCGATTCAGGGTGTCGTAACGGATCGCTTCTTGCTCTGCAATCTTCACCTCAGTTTGGGCGCGAAGAAGTTGCTGTTCTGCAATCTGCTTTTGTTCGATCGCTGCGCGATACTCTTTAGCAATTTGAAGTCCGGTTAGGTCGAGACTTCTAACCTCTACATAATCAAACTTGTTCAGTTCTTCCGCAACGGTACGCTCAACAATTGCAGAAATATCATTCCACTCAGTTGCAATCGTGATGAGTTCATACTGAGAGAAAACTGATTTCAGAGCTTTGAGAAGTGAAGGTTGAATGATTCGTGGATAAATATCACGATCATTACTTGCAATGGTTCTGAAGATCCTGCCTGCCTCTTCCGACCGAACCGCGTATTTCACGGTTGCAGTGGCCTCAATCACCTGAAGATCTTTCGTAAGAGTCGAGAATTCTTCAGGTCGCACTTGGGTGCGAACGTCGAAGGGATTGACAGACTGGATAAAAGGAATTTTGAGATTGAGTCCTGGGAGGCGAGACCCTCCGCTCACTTTTCCAAGCGTTGTCACCACGGCGACTTTGCCGGCGGGGACAATAAACAGAGCTTGACCAACGAGTAGGAGTGCACTGAGCACGATGGCCACGAGCACAATCACTGTGTTCGCGGGATCGTTGACGGGTCTTGGGGTCTGCATTACCACCGGTTCGATACCTTAATAATGTCGGATTTGTTGATGAGAACGTGTCGTTTCAGCGAACTCACATCGAAACCGACAGCATTCCTTCCAATTTGCTGCGATGGACTTTTTTCGCAAAGAGATCAAAGTCGTTTTTCACATCACGGTTGTTGTCTGCGCAGCCTTGGTTGCGGTGGTGGCAATACGGATGGATATCCGTGATTCCCACAACGATCGGATGCGCTCGCTTTGCGCTGTGTATTGGGGAGCACCTGATGGAAGTCCCGAAGAGGTCAATGCCTTGGTTAAGGCGGAGCGATGGACAGGTATTTCCAATCTAGAAATGTTGAGCTATTGCCGCTTTTATGGTGATCAATAGTGAATCGTTTTTGCTGGCTGCGGTTGGAACAAGTCAGCAAAATGCATTTCAAATGTTTTGATGAAGATGTTCGTTGTGTCTTGCCGTTGTGGCATCTAGCTCAGGCACAACACCCAGGTGTATCTCTGGAACTGTGTCATGCATCGTTCCATTTCAACTGCGATCGAACTGTTTGGCCGGTTCAACCAGCAGAATGGACAACAACGCACCTCAGAAATGGCGAAGAACGTCAGATCACCAGCTGAGTCCAAACGCAAGCGTCAAAAGTCTCGATCGATCCCCTTAGAGCAGGTTTCACCTGCGGTTCTCACGGCAACAAGGGATGTGGCATACACGTTGGAACAGCTTGCAATTATGCCTGGACCTGAAGATGTCTTGAAGGCTGTTTTAGACAGGGCTGCACATCTTGAAGAGCAGGCTAGTGGAATCACATTGTTTGAGGACTAATCGATGTGTCGCTGATGTAGATGCACCAATGGGTCTCTGCAGGGTTGTTCCTTTCTTAGATCTCAACTTTTAAGGATGCATTTCATCAGCTGGGGCTTTTTGTCCTCAGTGAGATGCATAGAGGAAACAAAAGCATCACAGCAGCGATCTTTTGAACAAATCCTGACCCAGTAACCAGATTCGTCCTGAGTTGGGATCACATCAAATGTGGTTTCGTTCATTCTGCGATGCCGATCTTGAGGTTCGAGAATAGGCCGATCAAACGTGTTCTGAACGGTGCTGTCAAGCGAGTCCAATTGCTCAACAGCCTTCCCGATAGCTGCTGCGTAGGCTTTGATGCAGTGGATCAAAGCCTGTCTATGACGCTCGGACGATTCTTACTATTCTTCGTTGTGGGACTTGTTCTGGCGATTGCCTTCCCGCAGCTCAGTTGGCTGATATGGCCTCTTGCGGTTTCGGCCGCTGTCGTGGTGGTGCGTTTGATTCGTCGCTAATTGGCTTCAACGGAGATCTTTCAGGACATCTATGCAGTGTTTGGGTTTCATGCTCGGTGAGTTGGAGATTAGTAATCTCACCGCTGGATTTCTGGGTTTCGTTGCTTTGGTTTTTGTGGTGAGTTTTGGCGTGGTCTCGCTGCAAACTGGTGAGTTGATCAAGCCACCCCCGAAGAAATAGCCGGCGCTGATGTGTGGCTCTCGACGTGGTTGCCAGCCCATCAAACGCAACCTGGTTGGCCTTCGGAGCCTTAGGTGGTCGTGAAGGCTTTCCCTTCTATGGGATTTGGCCTATGTTCCGATATCGATTTTATGAGCTTTATGCTGCGAAGCCTTTTTTCACTGGTTTTTGCGGCTGTCATGTGGGTTCAAGTACCGCAGTGGAAAGCCGATTGGTCGAAATGCGCTGTTGATGTACCCGACGTCAGTTGCCATTGGTACGTCGTGGCACCCGACAACACGTTTGGTGAGGGCTTTGATTGGGCTTCGGCACCATGGTTTGACGTGAATGGGCTACAGGATGTGGCCAAACTCGAAAATACGATGCAAGGCATTCATCAAAATGCGTTGGCTTCGAGCTGACTCTCCTGCTGATTTGACTTTCAAGGTTGAATCTTTGCTCCTTTAAATTATTTATTCTTGTTTTAATACTTCGATATAATAATTTCGTTATGTCGAGTAGCAATATCTTCTTTATGGCATTTCTTTAATTGAATTATTTA
>JABJMI010000300.1 GCA_018659505.1 Planctomicrobium sp. | reverse complement strand
GATCGCCGTTGCGAGGCACTCTATACCGACTTCGTCTAAGTCGGTGTGCGGTTCGTCTAATAGTAGAAGCTTAGGTTGAACTATCATTGCACGGGCGAGTGCCACACGCCGACGTTCCCCGCCGGAAAGATGAGAGACACGTTCTTTCATACGATCTTTCAGTCCAAAACGTCCCAGCCAATCTAAGGCGAGATTCTCGTAATTGTCAAGATTTCCGTTTCTCTGATGTAGACCGTACGTGACGTTAAACAACACAGTCCCGCGAAACAAGTACGGCGATTGATGGACATACACACAATCTTTCTTGGCGGCATTAACTCCGCAGTCTCCTTCGAATTCGCTTTCCAATCTGGCGAGGACCTTCAACAAAGTCGTCTTCCCTGAGCCATTGGCTCCTAAGATCGCCAGACGTTCACCAGAGGCAACTTTCAATCTCGGAACGCTACAAATCGTCCGACCGTTTTTGCTAACACGAAGGTTGCTGATATCTATCATCTGGAACTTTCGTGTTTCTCTTCGCGGCTCAAGTAAATGACGAGTGCCGTGATCACCAGAGAGATTGTAAGCAGGATCAGTCCCATCGCTAAGCCGCGGGCAAATTCTCCTTTTCCCGTTTCCAATGCCGCTGCTGTTGCCAATGTTCGGGTTCGATCTTTGAGATTGCCACCGACCATCATCGCAATGCCTAATTCGGTAACGCATCTGGAAAACGCTGTGAGGATGCCGAGAAGGACTCCGATTCTTGCCTCTGAGACATAGGTTCTCCATCGGCGCAATCCATTCGCCCCCAAAGTACGGGCGGTTTCGGCAACGCGAGGATCCAACGATCGGATTGCACCGTGTGTGTGCGAGACGATGAGCGGCAAAGCTAACATGCATTCGCCACAAACGATCGCCCAGGGAGTGTACAGCAGATCGAATGGTCCCAACGGGCCCCTTCGAGAAATCAAGGCGTAGCAGACGATTCCGATGAAGACCGTAGGCAGAGCCATTCCAGCTCGAAACAAGAACACGATGAGGTTTCTCGCAACGATTGAAGTCCTGGCAAGCCAAATGCCAATGGGGAGACCAACGATTGCTGACAATCCCACAGCCAAAATCGATATCCAAACGCTTCTCAAGGCAGCATCAAACACTAATTCGTCAAGAAGCACCAACAAGCGAAATGCTTCTCTCAATCCGTCCCAGATCAACTCCATTCTGACACTCAATAATCTTCGGCGGGATGGAAAGGGAAAAACAGTTGCTCGTTATCAATCGTGAAGTTTTTGATTGTTCGCTGCACTTGTGGAGAGATCATGTAGCTCACAAATTCGTCTGCCAATCCATTCGCTGAATGACCGATTTTTTGAGGGTCAACAACTATGATTCCGTATGGATTACGCAAACTCTCTGAGTCTACCACCAAGGGGACGAGATCAATCTGGTTTTTGAATTTCAAATACGTACCATGATCCGTGAGTACATAAGAGCTCATTTCGTCGGCCATCATTAGAGTTGCTCCCATACCTTGGCCACTTTCCAAGTATCCGCTCCAACTTGGTTGCAAATTGGCATTTTCCCACAACTTCATTTCACACTTGTATGTACCACTATCATCGCCGCGAGAGAGAAATGTCTGTCCCGTTTGAGCAATCTTCAACAGTGCTGTTTCGGGCGACGAATCTCGGATATTCGCAGGATCTTGAGTTGGACCAAGAATCTCGAACATGTTGTACATCACATCTTCACGTCTTACACCGTGCCCCGCTGCCAGGAACCTGTCTTCTGCTTCACGAGCATGAACCAAAACAACATCTATGTCACCGGTTTCGCCCAACTTGAGCGCCGCCCCGGACCCGACTGCAATCACATCAACACGTACCTCGCGTTCAACCTCAAAGGCCGGAATCAATTCGTCCAGCAGACCCGAATCACGCATGCTCGTAGTAACCGCAATTCGGAGCACGGTTTGATGATTCGATATTTCCTGTCGTGAATCAGATGTGCAACTCGAAAGGAAGAGAATAAATACAAGATGACCCAGGTTCAATCTCGAAAAACCGAAACGCATCTAATTCCCCCCAACGTATCAGTTAAATCTTAGCAGAATTTTGGCACATGGAGGCATGATCGTTGATCTGCAAAGTGCCTCTGGAACATCAGAGTACGAATCCACAGTTATAAATGCCAGAACAGGCGTGAATTTCGCGTAGATACCATTAACTGCAATCGTCCCAGCTTAATCTCAATGCAGCGAAATCTACCGCTGCGAGTTTGCGTCCCCTTCAGATCTGTTATCGAGCAAGGTGACCGTAGGTTTCAGTCAAACAGGTTTTGTCAGTGCAGTACTGCCCTGACAAAACCTGTTTACAACTGGCGAAAAGAAATACGGTGGTCTGCGTATGGATCAGGCAGAGCGTTTCAAGGAGATTGAGTAAGAGAACGTTCGAGTCAGCGTCGAGAACTTCACGTTGCTGACGATGAACCACGCTTGGTCAAAGACATGGTCCGTCTGGCTTCAGAACATGGGCGTTATGGACATCACTGAATGACCTATTCATTTACCGTGGCAGTGGCTCTTGACACCGATGACTCGGTTGCTTTAGTTGGTTCGATCAACAACCACGTCGGCATGTCTTGGCATGTACAGGATGAAGCGGTCTTCGTTTAGGAAATGGATGTCCAGATTCCCAAATTGAAAGTGGTCTTTTCCAACACCTGCCTGGAACTCAGATTGAATGACACTGACACCGACGTTGCTTCGCGTGGTCATTGAAAGCTGAGTTCCTCGATGTCGCTGGAATTCCATCGACATGTTTCCATCGAGTTCTGGGAAGGGAGAGCGTCTGCCTTCATTCAGTTTCTTTGTCTCATTTAAATTGGCTGACCATTTCCCCATGACTAATTTTCTGGCCTGGTCTAATGTGATGGATTCGTCGCTTCGATCCAAAACGATGTCGGGGAAACCGTAGCTGGCTTTCAGAATCATACGATGATCGTTAAGGAATTGAATATCGTGGATGACTTTGTCACCGTCGGTGACATGGATGAGTTCGAAATGGTTTTCACCGTCTAGCTTCTCCAACCTTGGATATCTTCCATCAGGTTGAATGTTGATCACGACCAGAGCCGCATCATTTTGCAAGTCACGGTCGAGATGAGAGATCTTTAATGTTTCATTGAGATTGACTTTCCACTCTCCAATGACCAGCCGTTTGGCGTCGTCCGCTGTTAACTGACTGCTTAGTCTTCCAGGTTGAGAACCTCGTGCTTCGACAGGAACCATCACCACTCTAAGTCCGTTTGTTGCGTGCGTTTCATCCAAATCTTTTTTTACGGAACGGTAAGCAGAGCGGCATTTTGAAGCCTCGGTCGCGAAGCCGCCACCTCGCTTGACTCGACGAGAACCGCTGGAAGCACCAGTTGGATCGGAGGTGCTATCCGGCTGGTAATCATCATATAAGTCCTGACAGAACTCCCAGACGTTGCCGTGCATGTCGTACAGTTCGAAGCCATTGGGGCTTTTTCGTCCGACCTTGCTGGCATAGTTTGGTTCGCTGTCATAATACCACGCATATTGTTCGAGCATGTCTATATCGTTGTCAAAGAGCTCTAAACCTGGGTCGCCAAAGCCATACCGCGAGATGGTGCCGGCACGACAGGCGTACTCCCATTCGGCTTCGGTCGGCAGGCGGAATGGTGGGCCTGCATGTGTGCTCACGCTCAACCGCGCGGCCAGGCGTTGGCACTCGTGCCAACTGACGGCCATGGCGGGGTGCCTGGGCCCATGGCTGGCTATGGATTCGCGCCACCAGGGCCGGGCGGCCATGATTTGCTCCCACTGGAACTGCGTAGTTTCGTACTTCGCCAGATAGACATGCTTGGTGAGGCG
>JABJMI010000757.1 GCA_018659505.1 Planctomicrobium sp. | reverse complement strand
TTCAGCTAAAATACTTTGAGGAAATGGAGTCAATAGACATGAAGAATTCGTGACTGTGCATTTCGCAACGCACAGCCACGAATTCGAATTGTTAAGTCGTTTCCAGACAAGTTTAGAATTCGCCAATCACTTCCCCGTTTGCACGGGTGCAGAGAGCGACAAAGGTTCCCATGTCGATATTCTCTGAGACGAAGCGAACAGAACCGTCAGCCATCGAGAATTGAGCACCACCGGTGTGGAAGCTGTAGGCTTCACTTACGTTAATCGCGTTGATCATCTTCGGTCCATAACTGTCGAGTCCATCAACAGTTGCACCATTGATACTGAATCCGCCATCAGGATCAGCCCAACCAGTGCCATCCGCTGCAACAAATCTCCCACCGATATCGACAACTTTGTCGTCCTGATACGCTGCAAAGCTAGCAGAATTCATGCGACCACTGGTGATGTAGACATCAGGTTGCCCAGCTGCTTCGCCGAGAAGAAAGGTGTTTGACGTTCCATCAGTGATGTCACGGATTTTATTTTTGACACCTTTCGAAAGTGCCCCTGCGCGACCACTGTCACCGGGATCAGCGACACCCATGACGTCCGTGTAAACTTTTTTCTTCACTTCATTGATTGAGCCAAAATCACCAGCGTAGGCACCCACAACCCAAGTCGGGTCTTGACGAGCTGAACCTGGTGCTGATGGACAAAGCATCGTTTGCAGCGGAATGGAAACCTGGGGACGGTTTGCCAGTGCCGACCAAGCACGATTGTAGTCGAGTTGGTTAGCAATGTTGCCTTGATCAATATAGGGCAACACAAGTGTTGTCCATGATTGATAGGCACTGTCTTCACTGGCATTATCTTCGATTGCGACCTTTGGATTGAGACGACTTGGTGGAAAGGTGGAATGCGTACTTTCGTAGTTGTGAAGTGCGAGACCGAGTTGTTTCAAGTTGTTCTTGCATTGGGTCCGTCGAGCAGCTTCGCGTGCTTGTTGAACAGCGGGTAAGAGCAGTGCGACAAGAATTGCAATGATGGCAACCACCACAAGGAGTTCGATCAGAGTAAATCCGCGACGTTTAGTATTAGCAGTCATTTTGTTTCCTTCAGGGTATATGCCTCTCAGCAAAGTCACAAACTTTGGAGAGAGGATGGGGTGATATGCTCAAAAGCGTGGGGCGTTAATTCAAAGAGATTTCTGGCAACTCGTTCATGCCTTCACTGATTGAGACAGTGATTCCTGATGACTCTGGACGGGTGTATTTGCGGGGCAGCCGCTCTCTGAGTCTGTCTTCTTCTTCCTCATCGAGACCATCTAGTGGACCAACCCACGAGACAGAAACTTGATACTCACCAGACGGAGCGCCATCGCCTTTGCGGTACGTGGTGAGATCAAATCGGCCACCTGAATCGGCAACTCCGCGTGGTGTCACCACCATTTCATCAGGAGTTGTGCTTATCGGATGCAATCGAATCGACGCATCCTTGATAGGTTTGCCTTTGAAATTGACTCCCCCAGAAACCGGGAAGACTGGTTTCTCGTAGGGAACTGTGTCTGACTTGCCGCATCCCACGCAAAGTAGTGCGGTGGTTGCGAGAAGGGTCATCATTCGCATGGTCGATCTCCACTAATATGTTTTGTGAGAGCGAACCTTAGAAGGGTTTAGCGAACGAATGATGAGCGAAGTATGAATTAACTGTTAATACGCGAACGCACATTTCGGCAGCGAGGCTAGAGACTGACAGCTGCATGGGGTGAAGATCGAATCCTCAAACCTTCCGACTGTTCATTCCTGCAAACAAATGAGAAGGGGCGACCCTTAGGGAGCATCAGTTAAGCAGGACCGGTTCCACCGGTCGACGATTCGTTGAGTTGCGTCCGGTAAAACCGGACCTACGTCACTTCGTAAACAAGTTTGCTGAAGAATGGCTGGGGACAATTCTGCGTTGAAAAATTTTCCGTTGACATTTTGATAGTTCAAGCAGATTGCCCCCAATGAGCTCGACGCCTTCGCCACCTTTAAACGAGTTGGCGGAATTCATTCAGGCGACAGAGTGCGGAGTAATTCTCTTCCCTCCTTGGCAGCGGAAGTATCAGTGTATTCGTTCGTAATATCAGTGAGGAATTTTTTAGCTAAGACAATGAGTCCCTCTTCAATCGCCGATTGCGCAAGTTGAAGTTTCGCTCTTGCATTTCTTTCTCGAGTCATCGCCTCTTTACTATTTTTTTGGATTCCCTTACTTGATTGAGAACCTCTGAGGACAGCAATTTCGCTAATCGAGATTTTTTTGGGACCATATTGATTTCCCGTAATTCCAAATAAAACCTCCCCAGGTTTGTAGAGGTCGAGAGGGAGGTTTGTTGCGAGACTTTCATTATCAGCCTTACATGTTAGCTAGCTGTCTTTGACCTCGATGCTTATTTTCGATTCGCCTTTAGGACGATAATTCGACAAGTTCTTCCGGGAAGCTTCTATGGCAGTAAAATTCTGGATATAGACAAGCCGCCAGACGCAATTTGACCGGATTCGGAGGTTATAAAGAAGGTAGCCATTCCCTTGATCCCATCCAATTAAGAAGAAAGTGCAGCCTAAGGCGGAGAAATTACCATTCATGTAGAAATCGAAATCTTCCTGACCATCAAGTATCAGCATCGATGCGTCTTCTCCATCGCCTAATGTAATGACATCATCAAATTTGAAATTACCATTCGTGCCAAATTTTGCTATCTCAGCCCGATCAGACACAACAGTTCCAAGTCCATTGAAAAATAGATTGACTGGCTGTTTGAGTTTCGAACCAGGGAATAGTAAATCGTACTTAGAAGCATCAAGTAAGCCGTTCACCTTCTCAATCCAGTTATTAATTTCTTCCAAGTGTTCTTTTTTGACTTCGTCAATGAATCTTGCTGTCGTTGGAGATTTTGCAGCGACATCACGAAATTGAACGTCCATGAGAATTGAAAGAACTTTTTGCATTTCTTTGTCGAGCTTTTCAATTTCTTTCGGCGTTTTACCTGATAGAAGTTTTTTTAAGTTGGCTTCAAACTGACTCCGTGGTAAATCTTCAAGGTAGGCACCAGCTAGTTCTACAATTGCTGGATCATACTCGCTTGTGAGTGATGCGATTTCTGGATCAGAAATCAACTTGGTGTTCTCAATTTTGTCTTTGGACTCATCGGTGGATTGCGCATAACAATTGGCATGAGATCCAAGGAGAGCAATTATGAATATGTTCAAAAAGCAAAGAGCGACTTTCATAGGACTTAACCCTCATCTCATTTTTTCACTGAAATCATAAATACGGACCAGTTTAAATCTGTGTAGCGACATACAAAGAAATCATCACATCAAAAATTTAAATGCTAGATATTCCGATTATTATCAAACTGGATTTCATATGCGCACCTGACCTCACAACAAAATCTCTTTAATCGGGTGATGTTCCTCAACTCCAGTTAGGCGGACGTCGAGTCCCTGGTGTTTATAACTCAGCCGGCGGTGGTCGATGCCGAGGGTGTTTAGAATGGTAGCGTTCAGGTCGTGAATATGGACCGGGTTCTTGGTGATGTTGTAGCTGAAGTCGTCGGTTTCTCCGTGGACAACGCCCCCTTTGATGCCGCCGCCTGCCATCCAGATTGAGAAGCAGCGAGGATGGTGGTCACGACCGTAATTCTCTCTCGTCAACTTACCCTGGCAATAGACTGTGCGACCGAATTCTCCGCCGAAGACGACGAGTGTGTCTTCGAGCATGCCGCGTTCTTTCAAATCTTGAATGAGTGCCCACGCCGGTTGGTCGATGTCTCCACATTGTTTGGGGAGATCGCCAGCGAGGTTGCCGTGTTGATCCCAGCCACGATGGAAGATTTGCACGAAGCGAACATTTCGTTCTGCCATACGTCGTGCTAACAAACAACTCGCTGCGAATGAACCCGGTTTGTTGACCGCGTCTCCATACATGTCCAGAGTTGCTTTCGTCTCACCTGATGTATCGATCAAATCGGGAACTGAGGACTGCATCCGGAACGCCATCTCTGCTTGTTCGATGCGTGTTCGAGTTTCTGGATCGCCGATTTGTTCGTAAGTTCGTTGATTAAATTCTTCCAGACGATTCAACATGCGGCGGCGGAGTTCCATGCTGACACCGGGAGGGTTCGACAGGAAGAGAACCGGGTCTCCGCCTGATCGCATGGAAACACCTTGATAACGGCTCGGAAGAAAACCTGAACCCCATAAGCGGTTGTAAAGAGCTTGTGCCTGTTGGCGACCTGACCAAGAAGGAGTCATTACAACGAAGGATGGAAGGTCTTCGTTAATCGATCCCAGACCATAACTGAGCCACGCCCCAAGACTGGCACGTCCGGGAAGCTGATTGCCGGTGCAGATGTAAGTAATCGCAGGGTCGTGGTTGATCGCTTCGGTATGCACTGAGCGGACGAGTGCAATGTCGTCGACCATCTTCGCTGTATGCGGTACAAGTTCACTGAGCCAAGTTCCGTTCTCACCGTATTGTTGAAACTTAAACTTCGAAGGCGCAATCGGAAAACGGGTTTGCCCCGAGGTCATGGTCGTCAATCGCTGCCCGTTGCGAATTGACTCTGGCAAGTCTGTATCGAACAGTTCATCCAGTTTCGGTTTGTAATCAAACGTATCAATCTGGCTGGGCGCCCCTGCTGCGAAGAGGTAGATCGCTCGCTTTGCTTTTGGCGCGAAGTGTGGCAACTCTGGGAGTCCAGCATTCCCCGCAGCCTGAACAGTTTTGTTCGACATCAAAGAAGCGAGCGCAGCGGTTCCCAATCCTAACCCAGCCTGACCAAAGAAATGCCGACGAGTCAGTTGTTGAAAATGTTCTTGAGTCGGGTGCATTTTTGAAGTCCTTTAAGCTCGGCGATATAAAGAGCTTACTAAGAAGAAGTCGTACCAGGATTATTGAAAATGTTTGATGTATAGATAGTGTAAGCTTGTGTTTGTCCACCGAAAAGTGCATTCACGAAACTGTGTCGCTGAAAAGACGATCCAGTCGAATCTCAAGGGTGATTGGAGTTTGCAAATCGATAAGATATGCTCATGAATAAGCCCCCCATAACAAGCGTATCGACACCATGACTGACTATTACTCTTCGCTAATCATAGGCACGTTGGTTTCAGTATTCTGTACTGACACCGCTCTCGCGGAAGTGCCTCCATTTTCAGATTACTGCCAGCGGTTGCAGCAGGAGGTTCAGGGAAAGAAGCATGGCTTCATGGCGGGGAATGTCACTTACTATGTCGGTGGGTTTCATGCGAGTTGGAATCTGATTGAACATGAAACGCTCGGGCTGACTCATCCGTTCCATCACGATCTTCGCAGCCGTGGCGTCGGGTTGGTGGAAAGTCGCGCTAAGGACCACAACAACACTGGTCTCGGGAACGACTTCTCCGGTTGGGAGTTTTACAAAGACACGAAAGTTCTCTACGGCAGCGTCGTGATTGACGACAAGCCGCACCAGCATCCAATACCGACGAAGATGTTCTGGCGACCAGATCGGATGATCTGTGAATACGAAGTGGATGGTGTTCAGTTACGCGAAGAGAAGTTCATCGCTGCCAATGATGCCGCCTGTTCGATCATCACCGCATCGCGCCCCGTCACATTACGTTTCAATGGGAACAGTTTCTTCGGACGAAACAGTTTGAAGAGCACAGCCACGATTGAGTACGACGCCGACCATAACGCCATTCACATCATCGAAGGAGGAACAACAAAATCCCTGCCAGAAACAGATCGTACCGAACAAGTCGGTCCGATTATGTATGAGGGGATGAATACGATTCTTGCTGCTTCCCGAAACTTCGCTGCGAACCATCGGTTCCAACAAGGTGAACGTGCTGAGTGGCAGTACGAATTTGACGTGCCTTGCGATTCAAACGGAGTCGTCCTTGTCTGGGCGATGCACGATAACGCGGATCAAGCAAAGCAGAACGCGATGGCAGTAATTGATGAACCTCGTGAAATGATGGTCGCAAAGACGCAAGAGATGAACCGTCAGTTGAATGAAGAGGTTCCTTACTTCCGTTGTTCAGATTCTAAGTTCGAGGAGATCTATTACTACCTGTGGTCGCTGTATTTGATGTACTACATCGACGTGCAACAAGGCTGGGAAATGGAACCGCACACGCAGACAGCGGTCAATAACTTTCTGGGGATGCACCGTTACGATTCGACCTTTCAAATCAAAGTGGGAGCGTGGACCGGAAATAAGTCTCAGTATGCTTATGGAAACGTCTTGACCTGGAAGCATCTATTTGAGAACGGCCATTATCGCAAATTGCCCAACGGTGTCGTCTCACTGTCCGATAACAAGGGAACGAGCTGGCACTCTGGTGCGTATGGAAATGAACTTTCTGAACATGTCCTCGGTGCTTGGCAAATCTATCAACACACCGGTGATGTCAAGTTCCTAAAAGATTGTTATGAGAGTTACTTCCGAGACGTTTTTCGTGAACAAATTCCGGACTTCTTCTCGAATCATTTCGAAGTGGCGGAGTCTCTGATAGGGATGGCTCAGTACACAGGGTACAAAGAAGATGTTCAACACTGGGAACAAATGGTTCCGCTTGCCGACGATCAAGTTCGAATGTGGTTCGATCAGCGTTGGCAGGCAAACGGTCATCAGGATTACTTTAGTGGCCCCAAAGATGAGATGCTGATGACAACAGGCTTCTGGAACATGCGCTCCAAGTATTTCCCTCGGGAGTACGCGCTGCAAATGACCAATACCTGGGCACTCGACAAAGAGAAAGGCTTCTACGGCGACATTTTCCCACTGGCGATGTCGAAGCAGTCGATGAAAAAGTTCGCGACAGATGTCGATCACTCTTTCGGCTACACACCGGACACTGCCTACTTCACACTCGATGGTATGTTCCGTCAGCGCTTGGGCGACGCAGCGTGGCGACTGACTCTGAATCATTTGTCTCGCTACAACTTCAATTCCGACTGGAATATTCCCGTCGCTCCCGAAGCTTACACTCGCAGCGGCAAACTCTTCGGCGATCAATACTCAAATTTCAACGCCGGTAAAATACTACTCTTCCTCGAAGGACTGGCGGGGTTGGAATATTCCATTCCCGATAAGAGACTCAGCGTGCATGACACCATGCCCACAGATTGGCAATGGATGGAAGTAAGACTACCGATTCAAATGCCTGGCGAAGAGAAGACCCACTGGCCAGTCATTCGGTATGAACGAACTACCAGTCGCAACGCAATCAGTGGAGAGAGCGAGATCACCAAGTCAATCCGCGTTAGAGATTGTCCGCTGCAAATTACAATCGAACCATGGTCGGAAGGGAAAGAGGTCATCCATGCAGAAACTCTCCCAGCGAGTACCAAAGAAGCAAGAGCGACTCACTTCCCACACTACAGTCGCTACACTTTCGATAATTCTGAAACAGAAGCTTCCGTCAAGCTTTATCTGGACACAATGAATCGGGCTGAATAGATATGTCATGGAGAAACCAACAATCATAAGAAAAATCACCACGGAGCGGCATGTCCGCACTGCCATCGCGATGCAGACATAACACCCATTTTTTTTGAGTAGACCAATCCGCCGACGAGCCAGTTAGTGCTTATTCCGTTAAATTTAGCAGTTGCTCCTGAATCAACAACTCAATCTCTGATACAGTCATTTCACGTTCTTCATACTTGCGGCAAGTCACCTCTAGCATCACGTCTTTAAAGCAAACTATGAAATGCCTGTCGTTTTTGTACATGTCATCGAAATGCCTATCGTGGACACGGTTCGCAATCATCTGTTCACGAACCCACGGAGAATGTAAAACCTCAAAGAAGCCATAGAAACCTAATCCACGCTTCCACAATGGATGCCCTCCTCTAGCCTCGTCGTTGGGTGAACCATACTTCACTTGAGGAGAGTCGAAATACAAGACATCTACATTGACGTGTCTTTTTTCTAGCAATAAATAGACGCCGGTCTGCGTGACAATGACAAAGTTTTCGTACATGAACTGATACGATTTCCTCAGTTCGATTTCTACGACTTCTGGCTCCATTGCAGGATTTCTCTTCCCGAAAAAAGATTTAATACGTTCCCACAAAATTTTGTTGGATTTCAATTGTTTGCACCGATCTTTAACAGCATTAGCACGTCAATCTCTCGCATGACTTAGTCGATATAAATAAACTCGTTCGAATTCAGCAGAATATGGCAGATGTCGATGAGACCTTGAGGGATGGATTGTTTGACTCCTTGAACGACGAGAGCTCTTTGGTGGATGGTATCACTGATCGGCAATTCTTGTGAGTCGAAATTCCAGTTGCCGACGATGCTTTCCTTCGACGGTTTAAACTCTTGATTTAAGATTTCTTCTTTAGTGAGTGCTACATTCAGGAGTTGAACTTCATCCAACCAGCCGTCCCAGCGATGACGTTTTTGATTTGTTCTTCCACCGAGCATGAACGGGTAATCCTGTTCTTCGCTGGCGATCACCTGATGAGCGATGTTCGACGTTTGGACTTCACTCGTCAGGAGATCTTTCACGACGAAGAGGACTCCGGATTCGTCTGGCTTCGTGAGATCAACCGAAACGGTGACTGTGTATGGGTGATTCAGTTCGAGATGAATCGTGGATGGAACGACTTCGTACTTCCTTGCCCCAGAGGCGTCCTTGCCAACGAACTGCATGATGAGGTGTCGCGGCTTGTAACCTGATTTCGTGCTGGTGACACCCAATCCCCAACCGGGATGAGTGGTGCTGCTATCCCAGTGCGAGGCAATCGTTCGGACGGTTGCATCGGGGTAGAGCGAACGCAGGAAAACGGTCGATTGGATGGTGAATTGATTCTTCGGTAAATCACTATTATCGAGTGTTTGTATCGGTGGCGACTTCGGGTCTTCGCTGACTTCTAGAACTTGAGTGCCAATCTTGGGCGTGATCTTGTCTGGATCGTCTTCCTGAATCTCTTCCGTCTTTTCAAGGTATTGCACCATGCGAGCCAAAGAGTCTTCGGCGGGTGGACGCCCCCACGCAAGTAAAGCTGCCTCACGAAGTTGAGATTCCAGGCTCGCTGAGCCGTCACCCTGTACGTGCTTCGCCATTTCTTCGGCACGTTGTAATGTCCATTCTCCATTGATGAGTAGTAAAGACTGCGAAGGAGATGTCGTCACATTTCGAGTGGGGCTACTTGTCATGCGGTCGGGCAGATCAAAGGCGTCGAGAAAAGCATCACGAGAATTTCTCATAAATTTAGTATAGACCGAACGTCGTTTCGAAGATGATGCTGTGCTACCCGGACCGCCCATTTTGAGGTCTAGTTTTCCGGTGGCTGCAAGTTGAGCATCGCGAATTTCTTCAGCAGTCAATCGTCTTACGTTTGATCTCCAGAGAAGTCGGTTTGTTGGGTCGAGTAGTTCTGCTTGAGGCGATTCGCTCAATGATGCTTGACGATACGTCGCTGAGAGAACGATCTCCCGGTGCAACCACTTGAGGCTCCAGTCATTTTCGACAAAGCGAACTGCCAGCCAATCGAGTAGTTCAGGATGCGTCGGCTCTTCCCCAAGGTGACCGAAATCACTGGGGCTGTCGACAATGCCAGCACCGAAATGTTCGTTCCAGATGCGATTGACGATCACTCGTGTCGTCAGAGGGTGACGTTCTTTGGTGAGCCAGTTCGCCAATGTTGTACGGCGACCGCTACTGTCGACGTCAGCGGGCATCGGTTCAATATGTGCAACCTTTGGATCGAAGATTGTCAAGAATCCGGGAGCGATCTCACCGAGACGTTCCTTGCTCGGGATGAATATTGGTGGCGCTTGAGTTCCGTAATCGGTGACTGCTAATCCTGTTGGCAGCAGTTCAGGTTTCAAGTGGTCGAATTTTTTCAACTCTGTTTTAAGAGCTTCGTATTCTTTCTTCTCTTCACCTTTGAATTTAGTCGCAACGGTTTTCTGTTTGTCGACCACTTGTAGATAGACAAGGTGTGAGATTTGTTTTTCGTAAGAAGTTTTTTCGCTGTCCGGCTTCTTATACATTTCCTGAATCTCTTCCGGAAACATGACGACCATCTCGTTTTCCATCGAGTCGAGCTTTGGTTGTTCGAGGTCGTAAATCTTTGCGATGATATCGTGAGTTGCTTCTTCCCACTTTGATTGTTGCTTTTCAAATTCAACTGCTTGAGCATGAGTCGCTAGCGGAGAGTCATACGGCATGGCGATATTGGCGAAGAAAGCCTGCAAGCGGAAATAGTCTTTCTGCAGAATGGGATCAAATTTGTGATCGTGGCAGCGAGCACAGCCCATCCCCATCCCGAGGAATGTATCGCTGACGGTATCGGTGATATCGTTCAGCATGTCTTGCCATTGAGTTTCGGCATCCCGTTGATTGTATTCATAGATGCCATGCCGGAGAAAACCGGTGGCAGCGAGTGCATCCGGATCATCCGGCGAGATTTCGTCGCCGGCAATTTGCTCACGTGTGAATTGATCAAAAGGTTTGTCTTCGTTGAACGATTGAATGACATAGTCTCGATAGCGCCAAGCATCTGGGCGATAATCGTCTTTGCGAAACCCATCCGATTCTGCGTAACGAACAAGATCAAGCCAGAAGCGAGCCATGTGTTCGCCATGCCGAGGACTCGCGAGAAGCGTGTCGACTAACTCCTCGTAAGCAGTCGATGATTCATTGGAGAGGAATTCGTCAATCTGCTCTGGACTCGGCGGCAATCCGATTAAATCGAAGTAGAGCCGACGGACA
This sequence comes from Planctomicrobium sp., assembly GCA_018659505.1. GTDB lineage: Bacteria > Planctomycetota > Planctomycetia > Planctomycetales > Planctomycetaceae > Thalassoglobus. The sequence goes on along the minus strand of JABJMI010000757.1, from coordinate 2,427 downwards.
AGCTTTTCCTGAGAAGCTTCTTTCGCTGGTGCGAGGTGGTTATCCGATAGCTTCCTGAGGACGAAGCGATCTATTTCGTTTCGCGACCAATGATCATTGTCGAGACGGGGCGGTTCAGGATCTTTCAACGGCTGGAAGGACCAGAACTCTCTGTCTTCATCAGTGATCTTTCCATTCTCTGATCGAGAGGCTGCCACCTGTTCCTGTCCCGGCCAGGGGGCGCCCATCTTAATCCATTGTTCGAGGATGGCAATTTTCTCTTCAGGGAGTTTACCGCCGGGAGGCATTTCGTATGACTCGTAGCGAACAGCTTCGATAAGCAAACTCTCATCAGGCTTATTGATCTCAATAGAAGGACCACTTTCGCCGCCAGCGAGTAATTCTCCGATGGAATCAACTCTCAAGTCGCCTTTCTGTTTTTTGTCGCTGTGACATTCATAACAATGCTCTACCAATAACGGTCGAACATTCTGTTCAAAGAACCGAATCACTTCTCGGTCAGTTTTGTCGTCCGCATGCAGACCTTGTGAGGAAAAACTGAGCAGTAAAGCGATGCACACTGCACTGCGAAGAGCAATGAAAGGCTTCTGGAGATCGTTCATATTAGCTTGACCAGGAGACTATTTAGGAATGAGGTATTCGGTCGAATTCGAATGAGCAAGTCGGGAAAATGAATTTGACCCACTCGTGAATTGGATTTTTAGGGAATTGAAGTGTACAGTATTTAATCAATCAATTCGATTACGACATTTTCAAAATTCATGTGATTGCGTCTGACTTTCGACACAACTATCTTTTCATGATACAAAGGATTTGTGAAGAAGTTTTTCGGCGTTCCCGTTTAATCTGTTGAGAATTCTCCATATTCAGTGGGATGCACAGATGATTCGGGTCTAAGAACGGTTATTTTCCATGCGATTTCCTCGGCTATTCTGCTTTTTCGCGATTGTCATCGGCAGCAATGTTACCGTCGTTGCTGACGAGCCTGTCCTGGAATTCATCCAAGGCTTGAGGCAACTTGGCTATTACGACACTGCGTTGCAATATCTTGAATCGGTAGAGGCTCGTCCGAATATCCCTGCCGAGGTCAAGCAGGTCATTTCTTATGAGCGCGCCCAGATTCTACTGGAAAATGCCAAGAAACTGAAAAACCTGAACGATCAACGGAAACAGCTAGACGCCTCACAAGCTTCTTTCGAACAGTTCGTGAAAGCGAATCCGAACCATCGACTCGCTGGGCAAGCAAATACTGCTCGAGGTCGAATTCTACTCGAACAAGCACGAGTCGAAATCTGGGATGGTGATAAACCTTCCAACGAGGGGAACCGTGATCTCTTCAGAAAGAATGCGCGTGACATGATTCAGCGAGGAAGGGGTATTTTCAAACAGGCAGTTGATCAGCATCAAAAAGCGGTCGCAGCTTTTCCAAGCTTCATTCCTGCTGAAGAAAAAGTGACCATCGCTGCCCGTGCTCAGGCGGAAGCATTGTATATCGAAGCTGAACTCGACTTGGCACAATGCACCTACTGGGAAGCACAGACATACGACAAAGGTAACTCGAAACGAAAAGAAGTCCTCTCCGCAGGTGCTGAAGAATTCGAAGCGATTCACACAAAATATCGCAGTATGATCGGCGGATTGTATGCCCGTGTCTGGCAGGGGAAATGTTTTGAAGAACAAGATGAAATCCGTATCGCTCTAGGAATTTATGAGGAAATCCTTGGTCACCCCGGCAAGTCGGGAACCATGAACAACCTCAAGGACCGAGCATTGCGTTTCCGTCTCATTTGCTTGAATCATGAGAAGCGAAATGACTTCAAACTGACTGTTCTCGAAGGAGAAGACTGGCTGCGGGATGCAAAAGCTCGCTCTCGAACTGATATTGGATTGGGCATTCAATGGGAAATGTGCTTAGCCCAGGAAAATCTTGGACTCGACCGTACAACTCCCATGCCCGAACAAGCGAACTATCTGAATCAAGCTCTCAACCGCGCTCGAACGATCAGTCGTTACCCTGGAGAATTAAAGACACCGGCGACTTCCATGGTTCAGCGACTGATGGTCGCTCTGAATCGCGAACCGGGCGATCCTAAGGATTTTGAAACTGCGAACGGCAACGCTGATGTCCTCTTCAAACAGGTGAATGAAATCAATGTCGAGATCAACAAACTCTTGAAAGCGAACAAAAAGAAAGAAGCGAAGACCAAACAAGAAACGCTCATTGCCACATCCGCAGAGATGGCTCGGCTATATGACATCGCTCTCAAAATGGTCACCCCGGAAACGAATCCCATTTTAGTCAATATTGCTCGCCTGCGACTCGCATACGGACTCTTTTTACAGCAGAAATACTTCGACGCCGCTGTTGTCGCTGAGCATCAGATGACGAAATTCGGTGAGAAATATCCCGAGGTCGGACTCGAAGCG
>JABJMI010000663.1 GCA_018659505.1 Planctomicrobium sp. | reverse complement strand
GCTGGTCTCAAGTGATTGACTCTTTGGGAAACAGCAGAATTTGAATCGCAGCCCAATCGGTTTCGTCCTGCTTCAGTTTTGGAGTGTATGAAATACTGAAGATTCCTCCTTTCCTTCACAAGGCATGAAGATAGGATTGAATAGAAATATCAGTCTCAATTCAATCAATAGTCAATTCAATCAATAGCGATGTGCGCATGATCAAGGTTCAAGATCTGACAAAGGAGTTCTCCGATCTGAAGCGAGGAGCGGTCGCAGCGGTCGACAATGTTTCCTTCGAGGTGAACCCCGGCGAAATCTTTGGTCTGTTGGGACCAAACGGAGCAGGGAAAACGACCTGCTTGCGTATTTTAAGTACAGTTCTCAAGCCGACAGCGGGGCAGGCACTGGTCGCTGGCTATGATGTCGCACGCTTTCCAGAATCTGTCCGGGCGAATATCGGTTTTATGTCCTGCAATACCGGGATTTACGATCGCATGACTGCCCGCGAAATGGTCGAGTATTACGGTCGGCTTTACGGGATTGAAGAGGAACCGCTGCAAGCGCGGATTGAAGAGATCTTCGAGACTTTACAGATGAATGAAATTCGAGATGTACTTGGATTGAAGATGTCGACCGGGATGAAACAGAAGGTCTCTATCGCCCGAACAATCATTCACGACCCTCCTGTTTTGATCTTTGATGAACCTACTTCGGGCTTAGATGTGTTAGTCGCTCGTGCGGTTTTGGAAGCAGTCTCTGCTCTGCGAGACATAGGCAAGTGCATTATTTTTTCCACTCATATTATGCGGGAAGTCGAAAAACTCTGTGACCGAGTTGCCATCATTCACAAAGGTCAGATTCTCGACACAGGTACTGTTTCCGAACTGATATCTAAATACGATCAACCGGATATTGAAGAAGTCTTCTTCCAGTTAATTCACGAACGAGAGCCACAGTTGAGCCTCAAGGCATCAGGGATGGGGACAGCAGTATGAACTGGAAGAACATCAAACTTATCTTCTTAAGAGAAGTTCGTGATCAATTGAGGGACCGTCGAACTCTGTTCATGGTCGCTGTCTTGCCGTTGCTGTTGTACCCGGCACTCGGGATCGGTATGGCTCAAATGACAGTCGCATTTGCAGAACAAATGCGGAATGTGGTGGTCGTCGGAGTCGATGAAATTCCCTCGCCAGAATTGATTCAGGAACACCGGTTCGTTCCGGTTTATTTTAACCATTCGACCGACGCAGATAAGCTGCGTGTCATTACAGACGCTGCCGATTCTCTTGAGAATCCTGAATTAGTTGAAAAAGACAAGGTAGAATTTCGTAAGTTCCTGAAACTGATTGATGAAAAACGCCCTACTTTGGATCGTCTCGCTACCGTTCAAGATCGCCTTGACCGTGGAGTGAAATCTGATTCAGAGAAAAAGGAACTACTGAAGGAAGAGAAAGAACTCCGACAGCAGGCGACCAGCTGGTTTTCAGTTGCGCCAGCGCAAGTGCTTGTGTTATTCCCGAATGGATTCCGGGATCAATATGACCAAATGAACGAACGCATGTCGCGAGGGGACTTCAAACGATCGGAATTCGATAATCCGCCAAGCCCCATCATTTTGCACAATAGTGCCGATGATAAGTCAGAAACTGCTTACCTGCTCGTCCGGCAGGCTTTGAGTCAATGGGAAGAGTTACTGCTTGAGAAACGTCTTGAGCAAGCGTCGCTACCACGTTCATTACCCGATCCTGTTCAATCGACCACAGTCGATCTTGCAGAAGCGGATGAAATCGCAGCGAACGTCTGGAGCAAAATTTTTCCAGCGTTGCTCGTTATTATGTCGGTGACTGGGGCGTTCTACCCAGCGATTGATCTAGGAGCCGGTGAGAAAGAGCGTGGCACGATGGAAACGCTCCTTATCTCTCCCGCAACACGAACAGAGATTGTCCTGGGCAAGTTCCTGACTGTCATGCTGTTCAGCATTACGACAGCATTGTTGAATTTGACGAGTATGGGAATTACTGGTCAGAATATGTTGGGCGCACTCTCCGGTGGAGGAGCCTCAGGCATGGGGGATCTCTCCTTTCCGCCTCTCCTCTCTCTGATGTGGGTCGTGCTGTTGGCAATCCCGCTTTCTGCGTTGTTCAGTGCTATGTCGTTATCATTCGCGATGTTCGCGAAGAGTAGTAAAGAAGGTCAATACTATTTGACACCGCTGCTAATGGTGACAATGGGATTAACAATGTTCTGCCTGAATCCAGCGGTGGAATTGACACCCTACTACAGTATCTTACCCGTTGTTGGTCCGGCATTATTGTTGAAATCGCTACTTCTTGGAGGAGCGACCGCCATCGCTGCCTCGACCTTTGTTGTGCCGGTGTTGGTGACCAGTTTTGCTTATAGTGCCCTGGCGCTCTGGTGGGCGATTGAACAGTTTCAAAGCGAAGGAATTCTCTTTCGAGAAGCTGAGCGTTTTGAACTGGGACTGTGGTTCAAACATTTATTCCGAGATAAAGAATCGACTCCCAGTTTCATGGAAGGCGGAGTCTGTTTTGTCCTCATCGCATTATTGCAATTCATCTTCTTAACCTCGATTCAGAAGAATCCGTCGTTCTTGAGTGATGCAAGTGATATGGTTGTCGTGCAGTTGATCTACTTAATTGCAACCGTCGGCTTTCCACCTGTCATGATGGCTGTCTTGCTAACGACCAAACCTCTTCGAAGTTTGAAGCTTAGGCTCCCTGATTGGAAAATGATGGCTGCTGCAATCATTTTGCCACTCACATTGCAACCATTGGCACTAACACTTCTTTCCTGGCTTGATCCATTCTTCCCACCGATGCCTGCGGGCGGCGAACAATTGATGAAAGCGATGGCAACAGATGCGGTCCCGTTGTGGCTCTCGTTTGCGACCTTCGCCATTGCTCCGGCTGTTTGTGAAGAACTGGCATTCCGTGGTTTCATACTTAGCGGGTTTCAACGTTCACGACATAAGTGGCTGCCGATTGTGATTACCGCAATTCTGTTCGGCGTCATCCATATGATTCCCAAACAGCAATTCAATGCTTCTCTATTAGGGTTAGTGCTGGGGCTTTTGGCTGTTCGAAGTCGCAGTCTCATTCCGTGTATCACCTTCCACTTGATTTTCAATGGAACTCAGGTTCTGGCAACGAGGGTGGATATTGTGACACTCAAGGATGGAATCGCCCGTTATGCGATTCAGGTCACCGAATCGACAGGCAAGGAGCCGACCATGGCATATCAACCGATGTTTCTTGTTGTCTGTGCAGCTATCTCCGCAGTGTTGCTGTATTGGCTCTATAAAGCAGATCAACAAGCAGATACGAATCCCGTCTCCTCGTACACGAAAAATGTGCTCGCGACTGAGGTTTGAACAAATCAGTGTAGGGTGGGTGGAGTACGTCGATCCACGTAAACGGTGGGTTACGCAATGAGTTGTAAATCAAAATTAACTGTTCCTCCTCGGGTAAATCGAGTACGTAACCCACCATTTCATTAACGGATTGCTCCCCCACTCTACTACTTGAAATGACACACGTCTCGCAAAATCTAACCTGTTGGGGTTGCCAGTGTTCGAGTCAACTTCGATGATAGTTGAGTGTTTAAGTTAGCAATTACTTTCGTAGCTTTGATGTCTCGCAAACGGCAACTCATCTGTTCTGGTTTGCTGAGTCTAATCTTGCTTTGCCTCTTCAATTGTTCTGCACAAGCTGCGAGCGAATCAGAAAGACTTGTTCAAGAGTTAGGTGCTTCTAGATTCTCGACTCGATCGCGTGCAGAAGAAAAGTTGCTGAACCTGGGGTATGGCTCCTATCAGGCAATCACAGCAGGCGCCGCTTCTGATAATCCAGAGATTCGTTATCGTTCACAGCGATTGCTCAAACTCTTGCAACGCGCCGCCTTCGCTGATCAACACCATCAATTGAGACGCAATCCGTGGTTGGTTCCTGAAGAACTTGCTCCGGGTTGGGAGGCGTTCCATCAACTCTTAGGAGATGGTGAAGACTCGCGAGAACTTTATGTTCTGATCTTAAATAGCGAAACCGACTTGATGTTGACGTTGAATCATTCTGGTTGGCAGTCGCAATTCGAAAAGCGTTGTGCAGACCTTCAGGCATTTGCTCATCAACGTCGCCAAATTGAACTTGAACCTGGTGCGATTGCCGCTCTGATTTTTTTGGCGAGTCATCCTGAGAATCAACCAAGTGGAGCAGCGACCTCTGTGGTCAATATGCTGCTCAGTGATGGGAAGTTTCGAGACGCTGCCACACGATCCCGGAGTAGTGACGTCTTGAAGTCATTGATTTCAGAGTGGATCAGCAAAAGTCGAAACTCCTCTGCGGTACAAAGACTCAGCGACGCAGCTACCTTCGAGTTAGACGCTGCAATCGATGTCGCTCGAGAAATTATAGAAGGTCGGCAGCGATTGCATTCCTCGGCAATCTATCTTGTGAATTCAATATTCTACTTGGCTTTGTACGGAGAAGAAGAAGTCATCGAAGAATTGGAAGAACTGCTTGATGAAGAACAACAACTCTTCGGCAGCCGTCGCAGTTCGGAGATGGATGTTCAAGTTCGGGATGCCGCACTCGCTGCTCTTGTCTATATCACAGATCAATCACATCAAGATTATGGTTTCCACGATCTAAGACCAAAGAGAGGCTATCTCTACATCGGTAGCACAGCGAAATTTCGGTCTGAAGAAATCCGCAAGAAAGCGATTCAAAAATGGCGCACCTGGCGAGCTGATCATCTTCAAGATCCGCTCCCCCAAAACCTGGATGCGAGCTTGGGGGAACTGTTTTAGTTGCTTAATTTGTAATAGATCATCCGACTGAAGTTGTCAGAAGTCGCGTATTGACTGAAAATTATTGAAGAGCCACAGAGGACGCCGAGAACACAGAGAAAATGTTGATCTCAAAAAGCTCATCATAGGAGTGAGTCGATGAAACGAATCGTCATCGATCCGTAAAAGTCGAACACCAGTCTTTTTTATCCGTGGAAATCCGCATCATCAGCGTGTATCCGCGTTCTAAAAAATCAGTTCAGTTGATGACCATGAATTCACTTCGAACCGACTTCATTTCGTCCCTGTTACTGCTAAGTGAATGACTGGTCCCAAAAATTCGCTTAAGCGAAGAACTCGATGGCGTTGCGGAAAATTTGTATGCCGGCTCCTTCGCCTTTGAGATTCTTTCGTGTCCACTGAGGGTGTTGTGTCGCGAAGATAAATCTCTCCGGATGCGGCATCAATCCTAAGACGCGACCAGTTGGATCGCCGAGTCCTGCGATGTTTTGCAGCGAGCCATTAGGGTTTTCAGGATAAGGCAGGAGTTCCTCACCGGTGTTTCCATTTGCGTCACAATATCGCAATGCGACTTGCCCGTTTGCTTCCCAGGTTTTGAGGGTCTCTTCATTCTGAACAACCAGACGTCCCTCTGCGTGAGCAATTGGTGACTCGAGCGTATCGATCCCTTTCAGGAACACATTCTTCGAGGATGTATTCTTGAGATTCACCCAGAGGTCGGTGTAGCGACCATTTGCGTTCCAAGTGAGTGTAGATTGTTGAGGGGCTGTCTCTCCATCGCTCCAGTTCGCTGCCCCTCCGGGAAGAATGCCTGATTTTAATAAGACTTGAAAGCCATTGCAGATCCCGAGTACGAGTGTCTCCTTGTTCAGAAACTCCCCGATCATTTCAGCGAGTTGTGATTTCAGCTGGCTAGCGAAAACCACTCCTGCTCCCACGTCGTCTCCGTAACTGAATCCCCCTGGAATGCAGAGAACTTGATAGTCCTGAAGCATTTTGGGGTTTTCAAGCAGACGAAACAGGTGAACACGCTCCGCTTCTGCACCGACAGAATCAAATGTAAATGCTGTTTCGCGATCACAATTGGTGCCAGGAGCACGAAGTACGCAGACTTTGGGAGCGGCCATGAGCCAGAAATTCCTGTAAATAGACTGTTTGATAATTTCAGAATCGATGATTTCGAATTAAGTTAAACTCACCAATTCATCATCAGATTCTGAGACATTTCCAGAAGTATATTGGAGACTCTCCACGGATGCGATGGTTCACGGGGCACTGTTCAGGATTGGTAATCATCATTTTCAGTTTCGAAGAGATACGAATTTTCTTTGGCGATCATGATGAAAAGATCTCCAGAGATTCCACATAAACTACATTAATATCGCTCTAGTTCCGGCATAAGACTCGTCTTGTCAAATTTTCAACTCTCTGATAGTTTTGCCCTCACCTTCTGAAATTTGTCGGACAACTCAACGAAGGTGTTCTCAAACAACCTGCAAGTGATTGAGTACAAATGTCTGTTGAGATTTTTTACTTTGGCGAAATTTGATATTGAAGCCAATTTAATCTCAAACAGTAAAATATTGACCCAGAGATCAGGATTTTTTCGCTTCAGGAATTCAAATAATGAATGATTGAAGTTGGGGAAATTGCATGGAGGCAGAGACGATGGGGGGCGCATTGCGCATTCTTCAGGTAGGAGAATTGCGTCTGAATAATCCTTTGAAAGGTGATCTTTCATCTTTTTCAGCAGAAATTCAGGCTCAAATTCTTAACGCTAAGTTTAAGGCAGCGGAAAAGCTCTTCGCTGCGGCAATTACGGAACAGGTTGACTTAGTCTTACTGACGGGTTCTCCTACTGATCCGCAAGGTGGTTCGAGACCGTACTGGTTCTTACAACAAGAATTCGAACAACTTGCAAAGCATGGCATTAAAGTCGTCTGCGTTGAGTCGACAGACACATTCTATTGGCCAGCAGAAATTCATCTTCCCGAGAATGTCAATGTGATCACTCGTGATCAATCAATCGGTTTTCGACTGGCTGCGAATCAGCCTCCTGTTGAGTTCGAGTGGGAAACTTCAGAGACCTCGGAAGCTTATGATTCACGAATTGGCTTCAATTTACGACTAATGGAAGTGGGAGGACAAGTCACTTCGGTCAGTTATTCTGCTCATGAAAACCAGACTCCAAGGACTGTCGAAGTTCACCTCCCGCAGCCTGAATCACCTCAAGAATGCGATTCGTTCGAGGGAACTTTAGTAGAAGTTTCTCCAGAAACTGGGGTGACAGACTCTCCAATTCAATCACAGGTTGTTTGCTGGGAAAGTGCCAAACTGATCGTCAGCGAATGTCAAAGTTTTACGTCGATTCAAGAACAATTAGATGTTGAATTAGAGAAGCTTGAACGAACGCGAGGGCAGAAGTCGGTTCCCACGCTATTGACGATATTCTTAAAACTCAAGTCAATCGACGACCTGAAATTGACGCACGATTTGCTTCGATCACTTCAAGGAAAATTACTGCAAAAAGCGATTGAGCGAAATTCATCACTGTGGCCAAAGCAGATCGTGATTGAGCATGCTTCTTTATCATATTCTGGTAGAGAGTCCTCGGCACTTCGAGTTGCCTGTGATGAACTCTCTTCAATGCAAATTGACGAAGTCTACGAAAACCTGGATGTCCACGCTCTCGAATTTGAATCGTCCTCATTTGAGAATTCAAGAAGAATTGTCGCTCAACGTCTCCCTTATTTAATGAACGAAGCCTGTATTTGAGAGTGTCGCTTCTTCACCGTATTAATACTGATTTCCTCTGATATCTCTGTTTTCGGAATCTCGACTGATGCAATTGAGTACAATTAAGATTGATGGTTTTGGTGTTCTTTCTCACCTTGAAATTGATCATCTCTCATCCGGTTTGAACGTGCTATACGGAAGGAATGGTTCTGGTAAAACAACTGTTTTGCAGTTCCTGAGAGGCATGTTTTGCAATTTCGATCAGGCACGGAGATTACGCCTGCTGCCTCCGCTAAAAGGAGGCAACCCTGGCGGCGCTCTTGAGGTTGCAATTGGACCTGCTGTTTATGAAATTATTCGTCACTCGCGACCCGGTCACCATGACACGCTTGCGATTCGAACACAAATTGGAGATCCAGAAGCGAGTGCCGAAATACGGCAGCAAATGTCCCGCCTGAAGCATGATTTCATTAAGAACTTGTTCTTCGTCAGTGGACCGGAAGCACACTCGATTGAAGAGATGGTTCGCTTTGCATTGGATGATGGTGTTGAGTTAAGAACCGAACGCAAGCAAGTAAACTGGATCGCGGAACGGATTGATGTTGTGGAGCAAGAGCGCCAAGATCTTTTTGGTCCTCAACCATCTCGAACAAGCATCGAATCGCTTGAACATCGGCAACAAAACATTGATTCTGAGATCAAATCAGGTCTCAAGAAACAGAAGCTGCGTGATTCAAGTTGGTGTTCTAAAGTCCAGTCCTTGGAACAAAAAATTGAGCATCTTCGAAGTGAAGCCGATTGGCTGCATAGCGAACTTCAGCAAGTTCAAGCTGATCTGATGGAAGTGAATGATCGACTCTGGTCGCGAACCGAGAGAATTGTCGTCGAAGAGCAAGCAGTCGAAAGGGTTATCGAGGGAGAATCGCAAGAATGGATCTCTGAAATCGCGGAGATTGATCGACAGATTTCTCACGCTCAGCAGGTTTTAAGAGACCTTGCAAACTCTCGCTTCAAACTGTCAATCGCTACCGCCGAACTGACTGGGACCGAAACTCCAGAGAAGGAAATTGTGTTCGAACGTCAGCGGGCTTCAATCGCTGCGATCGAAGCACAAACTGTTCAGCTCGCAGGTCTGCTTAAAGAATTGAAACAACAACAGGGTGGCAAAGAATGTCTTTGTCAGACTGTCGCAGGTGATTTAGGAAGTTCTCTAACTTCAATTCAGCAACAAATAGCGTTGCTCTGTCAGGAACTCTCTCGCCAGCAAGTGGCAAGCGAGCAAATGTTATTGCTCTCTCAACGTGATGGAGTTGATCGCTGCGAGGTTGAATTGACCCGGCAGATTCAAGGTTTAAGACTACGGCGTGATGAAATATTGCATGGGCAAAATCGTCCAACGGAACAAAGGCTTCAATTCTGCACACGCCATGAAACCGCGTACTGTCAATGTGAAGAGCATCAACAATTCTTGAAAACTCTTTCGATTCCCAAGACAGCATCCAAAACCGAAATCGACTACGTCACATCTAGCCGAACAGTCGTCGAAACAGAAGCTCGTTCTGGAGATACGGTTGCTCAGAAGCAACTCCTTGAACGTAAGTTACAACTCCAACGGCAGTGGTGGAACAGCCTTGAGCAACTGGCACGAGCACTACAAGAACTCAATGAAGCTAAAGAGTTGCCGCAACAATTCGCGATGGATGATTCGATTCAAAAGTTGCAATTGGAAAATAGTGCTATCGAGCAGCAACTCGCAGACGCCCGTGAACAATGGCATTCTCTGGCGGTTCTACAAACCGTGTTGCTTAGAACTCGCGACAAAATGAATGTTGAAACGGCATCACCCGTCGTTGAGCAAGCTTCAACTCTATTGAATAAAATGACTCAGGGACGCTACACATGCTTCCGATTCAATGCACAATTGGAAGAGCTCCTTATCGTCAGCGATCAAGGAGCCGAACTCCCGGTTCATGCTTTGAGCCGAGGAACATTGGAACAGGCCTCTCTTAGCTTTCGACTTGCTCTGTGGAGTGAATATCGTCGTCGTGGATTTGATCTTCCTCTCGTGTTAGATGAAGTCCTAGCAGACAGCGACGAAAATCGGCTCTCAGCTGCGATTGAAACTCTTGTCGAATTCAGTGCAGACAATCATCAAATTATCTTCATGACCTGCCAGGAACATCTGGCAAATTTGTTCGAGCAATCTGACATCGTGGTACAGAATCTTCCCGGCTCACAGCGTTCTACAACGCAGCACAATCGACTTGCGAAGACCTTTGAAGAGAGCCAGTCAACCAGAATCACTCCGCTTTCTCATCAATCGTCGTCACCGACTGATGAAAATAATGAGGAAGCCGGACGACTTAATTCAGCGTCATTAGATCGAATTCAACCCGATAATCCTTTTTGGATTCAGACGAATAGTGCGGTCTCCCTTGTGCCATCTCTGGGAGAACAAATGGCACGACGAATCGGAGCCATTGGCGTTCATAATGTCTCTGACTTGATCGAGCTTGATCCCGAGAACACCGAGATTCCATTAGAAAGTCTTCAGATCTCAGCTGCAACTCTCCGAAACTGGCAGGCAGAGGCACGCTTGCTCTGTTGTATTCCTGATCTCACTGGCAAGGATGCACAATTACTCGTGCTTTGTGGAGTCTATAGTCCTACAGAGTTAGCGGAAGCGGATGCCGATGATCTTCATTTTCGGGCTTCTCGACTTCAAGAAGTTGGACGCGAATACGACTCGTTCAGCTGGCTCAGTGGCGAATCGAACTGGCCAACAAAATCACACTTTGTAAAGTGGATTGCTTGTGGTCAGCGAGCACGATCTTATCGAGTTGCGAGAGAATATGGCTCGAAACGATTGAGACATCATGCTGCTCACGAGGTTCCAACTTCGCATTCCTCGCGAGGCACGAAAGTTTCGCAGGCTCAAGCGAATGTCGAATCGAGTTCGAATGAGACTCAGCGAACAGTCCGACTTCATGAAGTTGATGAGTCGACCTCTGAGAAAACTGAGTATCGATTCTACCTCGATATGGAGAGTGCCATTGTTGACGCTCCTAGCATTGGTCCCAGGACTGCTGCACGATTTGAAAAAATTGGAGTGATGACAGTTTCAGATTTGGTGAATCGCGATGCCGTTGAGATGAGCTCTCGGCTGAAAACTCGACGGCTTACTGAGAGTCTCATTCAAGAATGGCAGCAACAGGCAATCCTGGTTTGCCGAATTCCTGAGTTGAGAGGGCATGATGCACAGGTTCTGGTTGCCTGTGAATTGACAGATGTTGACAAAATCGCAGCGATGACTCCGAATGAACTCTTTTCTGTGGTCAAGCCTTATGTCCATTCTACAAAGGGGCAACGGCAACTACGCTCTGCGAAAACTCCCGATTTGGTTGAAGTCACAGACTGGATTGAGTACGCAAGGAACTCTCGAAGTTTACGGGCGGCGTAGTAAGCTATTACTGTGTAGATGGTTATGGTCGATGGAGTGTGTGTTAATAGCACGTTTGACGACTACATTCACAATCATTACTATCCATCATTCTGATGACGATGCTGAAGTCTCGGCATCACTTTGTAACTAGGTGTACAGTAGGAATTCTGTCGCCGCATATAGCGAATTCTTGATCTGGCTGGTGATGTAACTGGTCTGACATTGTTTTCTAGTGATTTGTTGATTGAAACAAGTCACCTCACATGTCTGGAGAAGATAGACGTGGCAGAAATTGTAGTTAAAGACATTCTTGATGCTGGTGTTCACTTTGGTCACAAGACCAGTAAGTGGAACCCGAAAATGCGACCTTACATCTATGGTAAGCGCAACAACATTCATATCATCGATCTGAAAGAGACAATTCGCGGTCTCGTTCGTGCCCAGAAATACCTCTACAAGGTCTCTGCACAGGGCAGTTTGATTCTCTTCGTTGGCACCAAACGACAAGCAGTCGACATCGTTCGCAAAGTCGCTGAAGAATGCGGAATGCCATACTGTACAGAGCGTTGGTTGGGTGGAACTCTCACTAACTTCCGAACAGTTCGCAGTCGACTCAAACGACTTGAAGAATTGGAAGCATTGGACAAAAGTGGCGAACTGGCTACTTACTCCAAGAAACAACAGTCACGTTTGCGTCGTGAGTTGAACAAGATTCAACGCAACTTGGGTGGAATTCGGGACATGAATCGCCTTCCAGAAGCGATCGTAATCGTCGACCCAAACAAAGAGCACAACTGTATCCACGAATGCAAAATTCTGGGTATCAAAACAGTCGCTCTGATCGATACTGATTCCGATCCAGATACCGTCGATTTACCGATTCCTGGTAACGATGACAGTATTCGTTCGATCCGGATCATCATGGGTTACCTTGCGAATGCAATCAAACAAGGTCGAGCAACCTTGCCGCAGAAAAAAGAGCAGGGCGGTAACGCTGAAGATCCTAAAGCAGTTCCAAATGTCCAATAAGTTCAGTCTTGTCTGAATTTATGATTTTGGTTCTCGAAGTAACAAACCCTGTCAAGCGAATGTTTGACAGGGTTTTCTTTTGGTCTCAGCTGTAAACTTATTAGCGCATTAATTTCACTTTCATCACACCCACATCCCGGATGGACTTCATCTATGTCTGATCTCCCCAAAGTCGCTGGAACGTCTCCTGTAAAAGTTGAACTCGAAGAGGGCAAGAAGTACGCCTACTGCACTTGCGGTCTCTCTTCTAATCAACCCTTTTGTGATGGGCAGCATAAAGGAAGTGGGTTCAATCCGATTGTCTTTACAGCGGAAGCCAATCAGACGATCCCGATGTGCATGTGCAAACTTACGGAGAACGCCCCCCGTTGTGATGGAAAGCACAAATGCCTGAGCGAGCCTGACACAACAAGTCTGCAATAATCGCTATTTGTTGAGAAGAACCCGTTTAACGGCTAGCTGAAGGCGTCGGAGTTTATCAATGGAACTCGATGCTTGCGGTTAGCCGTTGTACAAGGAAACTCGTGGCGGTGTACTTAGGCATTGGCGTGAAAATAAGGCGCCGTCGTAGGATGGACATCCTTGTCCGACCGCTGAGTTCCGTCGGACTTGGAAGTCCGACGTACTGCTAGATTAAAAACATGCTGATGCCTTACGGTACGCTCATTCACCGGAAACTAAAGAATTTCAAGTGTTGGCATCGTTGGGTTTTTGAGGATTTCTTTAGCGATCTCCATAGCGACGTTGCTGGTGATGTCCAGAATTGGTTGCTGAGCCGGATTCTCTTCATTGACGAGTGCTGAGATTTTCCCTTCATCTCCACGCACGCGAACTTCCGCAATCGAAGGAAGTTCACCGAGGAATGAAACGCCCATTTCTTCAGCTTTCTTTTTGGCTCCGCCTTGTCCAAAGATTTCGCCGGTCATGTTTTCGACCATGCCGAGAATTGGAATCTTGACCGTCTTGAACATCGAAATCGCTTTGCCGGCATCGAGGAGAGCAACCTTCTGCGGAGTGCAAACTACGACAGCACCTGCGAGTTGAACCATTTGGGAGAGCGTCAGGGCGACGTCGCCCGTTCCTGGTGGCATGTCGACAACCAGATAATCGAGCTCGCCCCATTCTGTTTGTTGTAGAAACTGGGTGAGAGCTTTGTGCAGCATCGGTCCACGCCAGACGATTGCTTGATCTTCTCCGACCATAAAGCCCATCGACATCAATTTGATACCGTCGACCTCGATTGGGACGATGCGTTCAATCGTTTTTCCATCTGGAGTTTGGATTTGCTTCATCGCTGGCTGTCCAGTCGCGCCCAGCAAATGAGGAATGCTTGGACCATAAACGTCTGCATCCATCAGACCTACGGTCGCTCCGTAATGTTTCAATCCATAAGCCAGTGACGCAGCGACGGTCGATTTCCCGACTCCCCCTTTGCCACTTCCGACAGCGATCACATTTTTGACCTTCAAGCCAACTTTGGCTCCTGAGTCTTTGCCTCTCACGACACTTGTGAATTGAACATTCACCTGATCAACATCAGCATGAGCGCTACGGACGCTCGATTGAATCGCATCTTCAAGAGCAGGTCGATTGGGGTATGCAGGAGTCGGTAGCTCAATCTGAATAGTCGCGCTCGACCCGTCCAGTGAAACTCCTTTGAGCATTTTCAGGGATTTCAGATTTTTCCCGAACTGAGGATCTTCAAATGCTTCAACTGTTGTCTGAACTTCTGCCGCTGTCACCATCTTCATACTTCCAATACTTAAACATACTGCGAAAGATATTTTCTGTAGAGTGAGCAAACTGCTTCACTCGCTTCATCTGTTCATAAGTTTAGATACCATTGTTGATGAAACAACGCCTTGACGGTCCACAATCTCAGCTTTCTCGGAGATGATTCTTTTCTCAATTTGTAAGACTGAGTGTTGAAGGAAACTAAACTCATCATCGGAACACATCAAACTTCACAGAGTTGTAAACTCTATCTGCCAACAGGGTTTGCATGTGCTTGAATGATTCTTCAGACTCTGTGATTCCCTTTCGGCTTTACACAATCAAAACCT
>JABJMI010000347.1 GCA_018659505.1 Planctomicrobium sp. | reverse complement strand
GAGTCAGACTCTGCGGAACAGTTCAAACCGGGCGACTGGACACTCGCCTTCCCTCGCCACGTCTGCCCAACCTCTGCACTCTATAAGTTTGCAACAGTTATCGAGAACGGGGAAATTGTAGACGAATGGCAAGTTGTCGCCAGGGATCGTTGCCTGAGTATTTAATAAATACAAACGGTTGAGGTGTAAAGCGTTGCCCACGCTGATGCATGATATCTCTTCAATTGAAGAACTCGGTTTTGTACAGTCCCCTTAAAGGATTCCCACCCCATTAGCTCTATACAGATCTTATATCTGAATTCCCCTGGAAGGATCGTAATGCTGAAACTGCTCACTCTTTCGACTTTGTTTTGTCTGTTCTGTTTACCCACAGCGGATGCTAAGGACTGGCCACAATGGCGCGGACCAAATCGGAACGGAAAAATCGAAGGGACAGGTTTACTACTCGATTGGACGCAGAAGAAACCCCAACATCTGTGGACAATCGAAGGCATGGGGAAAGGGTACGCCAGTGTTTCGATTGAAAATGGCAAGCTCTACACAACCGGGAACATCGACGAAGGTCAGGCAGTCATCTGTGTTGATATCAATTCCCATAAAAGAATCTGGGCAACACCACTGACTGGAGAAGCTCCGAAACATGGGTACCCAGGGTCTCGCTGCACTCCAACCTTGGATGGCGACCTCTGCTATGTCGTCACATCTGATGGTGAAATTATTTGCCTGAGAACCAAAGACGGCGAAGTTGTCTGGCGAAGAGGATTCAAAAAAGAGTTCGGTGGCAAAATGATGTCTGGATGGGGATTCTCAGAATCACCGCTTGTGGATGGAGATTGGGTCTTATGCACACCCGGAGGCAACGATGCAATGCTTGTCGCCCTTAATAAGAAAACAGGAAAAGATGTTTGGAGATCATCCGCTGCCAACTTCGGAGAAGCTGGTCGTGGCGGAGCTGGTTATTCCTCCATCGTCATCAGCGAAGCGGCAGGTGTTAAACAGTATGTTCAGCTTGTTGGCAAAGGAGTCATTGGAGTCCGAGCCAGCGACGGAAAACTGCTTTGGCATTACAACAAAGTTGCGAACGGGACCGCTAACATTCCAACTCCCATCACATACGGAGACTATGTCTTCGCTTCTACTGGATACGGCACAGGTGCGGCACTTCTAAAGCTGGAGAGAGCTGGTGATGGAGTGAATGCGAATGAAGAGTATTTCCTGAATGCGAAGGTCTTTCAAAATCACCATGGAGGAATGATTAAAGAAGGTGACTACCTGTACGCAGGACATCAACACAACAAAGGAATTCCAATCTGTCTGCACTTACCGACTGGTGAAGTGAAGTGGATGGCAAATACTCGTAACAAAGAACCTAAAATGGATGGATCGGCAGCAATTACGAAGGTTGATGACCGAATTATTTTTCGATATCAGAACGGAACCATTGCGATTGTGGCAGCGACTCCTGAAGGCTTTCAAATGAAAGGGAGTTTCGTACCCGAGTATCAGGAAGGGAAAACCTGGTCGCATCCAGTTGTTGTCGATGGAAAACTTTTCCTTCGCGAACAAGACAAATTGATGTGTTACGAACTGTAATTGGTCAAACATCACGAAGCACGGATTAGGAAATCCCAAGCTAGCTCCCACAAGGTGAGTCGTCCATTGATTGCGTTGAGGGTTGAGCGTCTAGGGTTGAGAGACTCACAAATATTGCCTTAACACTCAGCGTGATTCACTTTTCAGTTCTGATTATCACGATCAAGACTATTATTGTGGATAGGGGAATTTCGTCGGCAGTAGAATTGGCTGACTTGGACCGATGATTCAAGCCAACGGTCTGGGAGTTCGATAGAATTTGATACAGGTTGTTCTCAACCTTAGACAGTTTCTTGCGCCTTCCGGCAAGTCGGTGAAGGTGCAAGGATTGTATCAGTTAGTCAATTACCGTTGATGGAGTTGCTGTTATGGCAAATTTGCAGTCACAGGAATCGCAAGGTTTCGGAATCAAGAAGCTGATTGTTCTGTGTCTTGTTTTGCAAATCACAGCTCCCGCCTTTGCACAGCAAAATGGCGTCGACACTGGAGTCGCTCCCGAGTCAGTTCTACCCGTTGAACCTGATTCCCTCGAAGGCAGACTGGAAGCAGCCTTGCTTATGGTTAAGCTTGCCAGACCTGAGTTAGGTAAAAAATACATCGCTGAGATGCTGGCAATGGAGCCGAGCGGCAAGGATCTGATCGCTTTAAGAAATAAATATGGGACATCGACATTTTTAAGTTTCACGAATGTGGAAGGTCTGAACCCGGAAGCATCGGAACTGCTAAGTCGACTCCAGACTGCTGTGGAAACAGAAACAAACGACCCTGCGTATGCTGCGAGTTTACTACCGAAGCTAGCTGGCACTGCTCGCGAACGGGAACAAGCTTTGACAGATTTACGTTCGCTTGGTCCGTATGCTGTTCCAACAATTCTGATTGCGATCGAAAACAACACAATCAGTCGTGACCTCTTGGTTTTCAACCTCGCTCGCTTGGGGGATGAAGCTGTTCCTCCACTGATCGGTGCATTGACTGCTCCTTCATTAAAGATTCGCAGCGCTGCAACTGAAGTCCTGGGAGTGCTAGGAGGTAAAGAGGATGTTATCTGGTTATGGCATCCCGCATTTGCAGAATCTCAACCGACTGGAGTACAAGCAAGTGCTCGCAATGCGATTGCCCGAATTTCCTACGACGATTCCAAGTTCGCGAATCGTGTTACCGCTTACGGGTCAGCAGCGAGACTGCTGAAAGAATCTAACCAGTATCTCGCAGGTCAGCATCAGTGGGAAATGCGTTACGAGGACGTTACTGAGATTCCAGTTTGGACTTGGGATTCCCAACTTGGAACTGTCATTGAAACCAAAACATCACAACGAAATGCAGCAATCCATTTTGCAGAAAGACTAGCTCGTGAAGCTGCCGAATTATCCCCGGCGAATGAAGATGCACCGATCGCTCTTTTGGCAGCGAGGATGGTTCGAGACATTGAGAACGCAGGTTGGGATCAACCCGTTCCTACCGGTTCTGGAACTGCTCATGACATAGCTGTTTCCACAGGACCGGAAGTCTGCAATCAAGTCTTGACATTAGCGATTGACCAAAACATTCCAGGTGCGGCGTTGTCGGCTGTAAGTGCTCTTGGCTTGAATGGTTCTCGCTCACAATTAACAAACACCAGTAGCACACCCGCAATTGTTGAAGCACTAAATTTTCCGCACCCGCGAGTTCAATTCGCTGCAGCGATTTCAATTCTGCAATGGGAACCGAAAACAAGCTTTTCCGGTTCCAGTCGAGTGATAGAAATTTTGACTCGTGCGGTCTTGGCTGGCTCAAAACCTGACAGTGTTGTCATTGATCCGAATGTCGAACGTGGAACAGCGACTGCTAACATCTTTAACGACCTCGGGTACGACTCTTCAATTGCCAAAACGGGACGTGATGGATTCCAAATGGCTGCAAAAAGTGG
>JABJMI010000358.1 GCA_018659505.1 Planctomicrobium sp. | reverse complement strand
TTGGCGTTGACGCCACAGCCATCTGAAAGAGCTGCGTTGAAAACATACTCGTTCGAACCGTTTACTTCGGTCGTGCCAAATACTAGATCGGCATCTGTAATGATAGTGCAATCATTATTTTGATTTGTGTTGGCACCGTTGTAGTTTGCCAAAAGAACAACAGGGGCTCCATTGACGACATTCGCTCCAGCGTAGGCGATAGCGGTAGTTCGGGATGCCATTGTATCCTTCATAGCTGGGTTGGCGATTACTTGATCTCCCCATTCTTGCACGCCAGCTAACGCCGCCGCTTCAAGAGCGTTTTTCAATTGGATTCTCGCTGCCCAGAGATTTCCGACTTCTAAGATGACACACAGCATTGTCAGGAAAACAGGGATCGTTACGAGCGCCCAGAACGTGATCAGCCCCGCTCTTCGTTTTGCTAGTTGGCAATTCGAGACCTGTCTGTCATGTTGCGAAGCTGGACTCTGTCGACGATACATTGTTGAGGACCAGATAGAGAGAAACGAAGTTGAGTTTACGGTTTTGGTGTCAGTCGTTGGGAATTTTTGAGTTGCTACAACTCGTACGGATAGGTCGTAAACATCTCAATTGTGACATTGGTTGTATCGAATCCGAAAGTTCTCAGAAGATTAGGAGAGACTTCGGTCACGTTCACGCAAACGCCAACCCTCACTGCGCCAGATGGCAAAGCTGGAAAATCAGGAGGGACAAACTCTGGGCAGGTTCCACCAGCAGAAACATCAGAATCAACACCTAATACAGAATGTTGAAGTCTCACACCCGCTGAAATGACACCCCCATTGCTGATGGTCTCATAGCCGGCATTCTGTAGGTATTCATCTACTGACATTTTAATATCATTAGCCGTTCCGATTGTTGTGGCAGGACTGAGACCCATCGTCTCGGCTGCCAGCTTTGCTCCCAAACGACTTGCGGCTGCAACGTGCATCGTGCCGGTCATGATGAGACCCATCTCAATCACCGCAGCTAACAAAATCGCTAAAACCGGTAGCCATACAATGGTTTCCAGCGTGACAATCGCTGTCCGCTGTTTGTGGGCAGGATTTGGACGTTTATGTGCGTCATTAAATGTTAACACCGTCGTTCCCAAACCTTTACGTTTACGCGAAACATGATCATTTGTAAGGACACCCCTTACATTGATACCACAAAATAGTTTGATTCTCTTTGTTTTAGCAATACTCATTCCATATTAAATAGGGATTGAGGGGCAAGGGATTGAGGGACGAGGGGAAAGAACTGGAATCGGTCAGAATATTTGACTACGTATTTCCTGGTTGCTTCCAAGACACACTCTACAGACTTAACGAACCACTGATATGGCAGTGCGGAATAGTAGCAGTAATCAGATAAAATGACTTTCAAGCCACAGAGGGCACCGAGGACACAGAGAAAAGCAGTCAAAGTAAACCTCTGTGAACTCTGAGATCTCTGTGGCTAAATGAAATAAAAGTCAAAATTGGCACTGATACCTTAGGAGACTCGACCATCGCTAGCTCAGCCGATACATTGCGTTCTGGACGATATACACTTCTTTATTGAGCAAGAAACTCTAAAACTGACATGCAAAACGACATCGGATTGATCGGTTTGGCCGTGATGGGTCAAAACCTTGTGCTGAACATGGCGAATCACGGCTTCTCCGTCGCTGTCTATAACCGAACCACTGAGACGATGACCGACTTTGTGGATGGCTTGAAAGACGAGCCAGAAGACAAAGTCTGGGAAGGAACCATCGACCGCGTCAATGGTTACGAAGATATAAAAGAGTTCGTCGCCTCGCTGAAGCGTCCTCGTCGCGTCATGATCATGGTCAAAGCGGGTGGTCCTGTTGATAAGGTGATCGAGCAACTTCAGGAGTTAATGGAACCGGGCGATATCATCATCGACGGCGGTAACAGCGATTTCAACGACACCAATCGTCGCTCGAAAGAGATTCGAGAAGCTGGCTTCCAGTTCATCGGAACAGGTGTTTCCGGTGGAGAAGAAGGAGCCTTAAAAGGTCCTTCGATCATGCCCGGTGGTCACAAGGATGCCTGGCCGCACGTGAAAGACATTCTTCAATCGATCTCGGCGAAAGTTGGACCGAATGAAGACCTCCCGTGTTGCGAGTGGGTCGGTGAAGATGGAGCCGGTCACTATGTGAAAATGGTCCACAACGGCATCGAATACGGCGACATGCAGCTGATCTGCGAGGCCTATTTCATTCTCAAGCAAGCCCTCGGACTGAGCAACGAAGAACTGTATCAGGTCTTCAAAGAATGGAACCAGGGCGAACTCGCCAGTTACCTGATCGAAATCACACGTGATATTTTCACAGTCAAAGATGAAGAGTCTGGCAATTACCTCGTCGACCAGATTCTCGATACTGCGAAGCAAAAGGGAACCGGAAAATGGATGGGGCAGCACGCTCTTGATCTAGGTGTTCCAACAACTTTGATTACGGAAGCGGTTTACGCTCGCTGCCTTTCTGGGCAGAAAGATGCTCGAGTTCGTGCATCTAAAGTTTTGGATGGTCCTGAGACCAAATTTGAAGGGGACCGCGAGCAATTCATCGAAGATGTTCGCCAAGCACTTTACGCCTCCAAGCTTGTCAGCTACGCACAAGGCTATGTTCAGCTAGATGCAGCTGCGGAAGAGTTCAGCTGGAAACTCGACAACGGGAACATCGCCCTGCTCTGGCGTGGTGGATGTATTATTCGTTCCGTCTTCCTCGAAGATATTAAGAAGGCATTTGATAAGAATCCTGACCTGGAAAACCTGTTGCTGGACGATTTCTTCAAGAATGCAATCGATAA
>JABJMI010000512.1 GCA_018659505.1 Planctomicrobium sp. | reverse complement strand
CTTGTGGACAAGGTCGCGGACGCATGCCGTTTCTCAAGCCGTGTAGTGGTCGCGTTGCCCTGAAACGATTCTTTCAATTCCTGGAACAGACTGAACTCGGTGGGGCGATCCCAATTGAAGAATCAATCGAACAAGTCTTGAAACAGCATTCCGGCAAAGGCATTGCAATCGTGATCTCAGACTTCCTGACCTACGGGGATGTCTCTCGAAGTTTTAATTTATTGCATGGTTCTGGTTTGGAAATTTATGGTCTTCAGATCTTGGGACCAACCGAGATCAATCCGGAACTTGCAGGTGACATGCGGTTTGTCGACGCGGAAACAAACTCCACACTAGATGTCTCTTCTGTTGGAGAACTGTTGGGGATGTATCACCAGCATCGACAAGCTCTCGAAGAGTATTTGGCGTCGCAATGCCGAAAGCGGAGCGGACGCTTCATTTCCACTTCAAGTGAAACTCCGGTGAAGAATCTGATCTTCGATCAGATGTTAAGAAACGCCTGGATTCGTTAGTTCATTAACTCATAGACAACAATGTCCTGGTTCAGTAAAATCATTCCAAGCTTCTTTAACCCATTTGGGGCGGTTCTTTTTGCGCTCATTATTCCGGTCATTATCTTCTACTTTCTGAAACTGCGTCGCACGAGAGTCGAAGTGTCTTCACTTGCTCTCTGGCAACAGGTGATTAACGATCAGCGAGTGAACGCACCATTTCAAAAATTTAAACGCAATTTTCTCTTGTTTCTGCAACTTCTGATGTTGTGTTTAGTCGCACTCGCTGCCATGCAACCGTACTTGCGGGGGAATGCGGAGCAATTAACTTATCTTCCGATTCTTGTGGATGTCTCAGCCAGCATGGGAGCGGTCGACAAGGATGGGAAATCGCGTCTTGACGATGCGAAGTCGCAAATTAGTGAGATCATTGAAGGGTTGCTACCGGATCAGAAGCTGACGTTGATCGCTATTGGTGCCTCTGCCAGACGACTGACTGAGTTCACGGATAACAAGCAAATTCTGAGAGACGCTCTGAAGAAACTTCAGGTACAAGATGTTCCGAGTGATGTTGCAGACGGTCTTCGGCTGGCACAGGCACTCTCGCGAACTCAAGAAATCGAGACCGTTCGTTTTTACTCGGATGGAAATCTGCCGACCAAACCGAACCCAGCAACGGGTAAACCAATGGCAGAAGTCGACTTCGATTTGCCGTTCACTGTTGATTTCTTTCAAATTGACCCACCCGGGAATAATATTGGAATCACCGCTCTCAATGCTCGCAGAGCAACTCCCGAATCTTGGGACATTTTTCTTCGCGTCGAAAGTTCTCTGACAGGCAGCACTGAAAGCGATGTCACCTTGAAAGCGAACGGTCAATCGATAGGAGAGGAAAGAATCGTTCTCGGTCCCGGGGAAGCTCAACGCCTAGTCTTTAAGGTTGATGCAGACAATGTGCAGGAATTGGAAGCCACGCTGAAACCAGTTGGTCATGATTCAATCAATGTCGATAATCAGGCTTGGCTCAGTCTTCCCAAAGGTCGGGAAGTCGATGTCTATTGCCCCGGTGAATTAACGACTTTTCGTCATGCACTCGATGCACTTGAAGGAGTCGAAGTCTTTCCTCTTGAAGATGGAAGTGAGAACGTCGTCGACTACGACCTGTTAATATCAGACCAAGCTGCTGACGTTGGAAAACTCGCAGGTGTTTCGTTATTCATCGGTATCGTGCCTGAGGAATTGAAAACTCTGATCACTATTCAAGATGAACAAGCGGAAGTTGTCGACTGGCAACGAGACGCCTCGATATTGCAGCATGTGCAACTCAAGGAAGTTGTCATTTCAGAACTTCCCATGAAACAGGAGGGGGTCGAAGATGCAGCCATTGAAGAGTTAGGCTATGAAATCCTTGCCTATGGAAACAAAGGACCATTACTATTGCGGCGTCGCGATGGGATTCGCGTCCAATACTTTCTTCTCTTCCACACGGATCGTTCGACTCTACCCTATCGAGTCGGATTTCCTGTACTCGTTGCAAATGTCATGACGGAAGCGATGCAGAATGCTTCGTTGACGGAATTACGTGCTCCAGCAACTGGTGTTTTGCCAGCGATCGAAGTTTCCAAAGAAACATCTTATCGAGTAACTTCTCCCGATGGACGGCATGAAACACGTGTCTCTGATGAGAAAGGAGTCCTCAAAGGTATCTCCGCTTCAATGGCTGGTCAGTACGAAATTCGTGATGGGGGCGAATTAGTTTCTAAGGTTGGCGTTGGTTTGCTCGATTCCACAGAGACGCGTTTAGAAACTGTTGACACGATCACATTCAATGAGCTTTCAGTCG
>JABJMI010000615.1 GCA_018659505.1 Planctomicrobium sp. | reverse complement strand
TACTCAACCCACCACGCCATGAAGATCCCGCAAAGTGTGCTGCGATGGTCGGCGGGAATGTAGAAACGTCTCAACGAGTCGTTGATGTCTTGCTCGGTGCATTAGGAAAAGCCGCAGCGAGCCAAGGAACGATGAACAACCTGACCTTCGGTGACGAAACTTTCGGCTACTATGAAACAATTTGCGGAGGCGCCGGAGCGACTGCGACTCAAGCAGGTGCCGATGCAGTGCATACTCACATGACCAACACTCGCTTGACGGATGTGGAAGTGATCGAGCACCGATATCCGGTGCGAATTCAAGAGTTCTTAATTCGCTATGGTTCAGGTGGAGCAGGCAAGAACCCAGGTGGAAATGGTATTTCTCGCACCTTCGAATTTCTAAGACCAATCCAGGTATCACTGCTCACTCAAAGACGAGGTCAATATCCACCCTTTGGAATTGCCGGTGGATTGCCCGGTGCGATTGGTTGCAACTTGCTCAAGCAGAATGATTCCGATCAAATTCAAGATGTCGGTGGCTGCGTGCAGTTGGAACTTGAACCAGGCGATCAATTAACAATCCAAACTCCCGGCGGTGGCGGATATGGTGAATGCCACGCGTCAGGGGCATGAGATTGGTAATGCTCTAAAATTCGCCGATGACTTGACCATCGTTGCGTTGACCGAGATTTCTCCAGGTCCCGAGGTCGATGTTTTCGCCGATTGAGCGGACTGAACCGTCCATTAAGAGGCTGTTAACGATTCCAACGTGCCAGCTACGAGAGGTGACCGCTGCGTAGGTCGGCGTTGTACAGGATTTATCTTCGCGGCAGCCTGTGAAGTCTCCCTCGTCTTCACGATCTCCTCCAGGGACAGTCACATCTGTATTCGGGGGTAACGTCGTGGTAAAGCCTGTTTGATGAACGCGACCATCGACCCATTCGGTATGTCCACTGTTGGCTTTGTTGCTCCCACCACCTGCGATTAAGGCATTAACAGCGACAGCGTCACCAGGGATTGTCGCTGACCCACCGCCTCCATCTCGATTGTAAGCAGTGAATGCTTTCACTTCTGAGAAGCCAAGCGTGTTGCTGGTTCCGTCCGTGAAATCACGGGGCTTAAACGCCTTGTTGGGAGCAAAAGCACCGTTGCCTGCTTGGCGGGTTCCGTTCGTCCAGACTCTCCATGTTCCCCCGTTAAAACCGTAGTTCAGCGGATAGTGCTCAGCATTCCCAGAGCCGTCTACGCGAGCACGATCATTCGGGTCACTCGGGCACAAGTAGGCTGCGACCCTCATCGTTTGAATCGTTGCATTCGCAGGAGAATCGTAAGCTTGAGTGAGGTCAGCTGAGTTATAGAGATTGGACCCTTCAAGGTAAGGCAACAGCCGAGCGTGGGCTGACCATTCTCCACCACTCGTTGGATTAACACCAGCAGAGGTGATGTCGGAGACAAATGAAGGAGGGAACCCATTGTTGACGTCGAGATAATTGTGAAGTGCTAATCCGATCTGTTTCAGATTGTTTTTGCACTGGGTTCTGCGGGCTGCTTCTCGAGCTTGCTGTACTGCTGGGAGCAACAATGCAATTAGAATCGCAATGATCGCGATCACAACGAGTAATTCAATGAGTGTAAAGCCATTACGTTTTCGCATCGTTTTCACAAATTTCTCCAATAGAATAGAAGGGTTGGAGCCTGTTGTGGTGGCTGGCTGTCGGCTGGCTAATTTCAGGCGGGAGTCTTGTTGACACTGAGTCTCAATTTCATCTATCCTAGCTGCCAGTCGTGGATTGATCAATTCAATTCGCAATTTATTTTGAAATTCATGCAAGTGAAGTTATGAATTCCTCTGAGAAACAAAGCGACCGAGATCAGCCTGCGAATCAGCCCCCCAAGCTGCTTTCTTCAGGAAAAGAGGCAGTTTACGACTCAGAAAAGCTATTCGGAGAACACCAGGAAATCACCATCTGCCACAACGGAGAGTGCTATCGCTTGCGAAAAACAAGGACTGGCAAGCTGATCCTGAACAAGTAGAAGCGATCTGTTTCAAATCTCTTTCTTGAGCATTCGGCGATGGTAAAGAGGCAAATGCCGGTAGTAGACTTCTAGCGTTAGAATGGACAGACAGGTTGCATAGTGGCGACCGCCAGTTCTTGCGTGTGGGTCACGTGGAGCCCAACTGCCGGCTGCGTGTCCTTCTTGAGTTTGCGTCGAGACCAGCATCTCGCGCATCACGCGGTTCCAGTTCTTCCAGTCTTGACCGCCCCAGTGATGCATGACCTGCGTCGCATAATAGTTGTAGTATTGGTTGTCCTTCGCGGGGCCGAGAGCTCCTAAATACTTGACTCCGACTTGCATCGCTGGCTTGCGGGCATCCCAGCCATAGTACATGCGGCACAACAAGCCAATCGCAGTGGTTGTTGATTTTTTTTGCGGAGCAATATAACCATAGTAGGCTCCATCTTCGAGTTGAACCGATTCGAGGAAGCGTTCTGCCCGAACCTGAACGCGCCCTGGGACTGTTAGACCTGCCGTCTTCGCGCTGGTCAACGCCATTATTTGCCAGCCAACAACGGAGGTATCTCCATCGCCCTGATTGGGGCGATATCGCCAGCCACCGTTTTCGGGGTGTTGGGCTGCAATGATGAAATCAACGGAATCCTGTGCCATGTTGCGCAGATGGCGATCCCTTGTTAGGGCGTACAATTCACAAAGTGCAATGGTGATCAACCCCTGGGCGTACATCCCCGAATTTCCAAAAGGAACTCCTCGCAAATCGCCTTTATTTTCAGCCTTAAGATACTCTTGCTCGATGAAACCCAGCCCTTTTTTGACAGTCTCCTGATAGTTGCCTTTGAGATGAGTATGACCTGCCCCGATGTAACAGAGCAACGCCATTGCGGTTGCTCCGACTCGATTATTTCCTAATGATCCGGCAGAAGTACACGAATTCCCGCAGTCTTTAGAAGTATGGTTGAAGCTCCAGCTGCCATTTTCTTTTTGATGAAGTTTCAGCCAGACTAATCCGGAAGCGACAGCCGCTTCGCTCGTCGCAGAGCCGCCAAAAGCCTTGAGAAGAATGGATCGCGCTTCATCTGTTCGACCAGAGAGTTCACCAAATTTATGTTTTTGCCCCAGGAATTCCATCGCATCAACTTCCCACTGCAACTCCTCTTGCTTGGTGTCGATTGTTGTTGCACTCGGTTGGTCCGAGACAACATTTGTCGACACTGCGACCGAAGCCAAGTCGTTGAAACTACCTGCAACAAGTTTGTCAGGTGTAATTTCCAGATTGTCGACAGTCTCTAAGGGAGCGTTCGTGGTGACCTCAGTACGAATCGTCATGTACTCAGTGGAGTCGTAGAGTTTGTGCGGCAAGACGATCATCGCCAAGATTGCGAGAACGGCCACGTGCAAACCGACACTACATAACGTCACCCCCATCGAATCCTTGTGGGATTGCCACCATGGATCCTCATCTTCCAGGGTTTGTTCGTCTGGTGAGTTCATTGATGCGATTGATCAGAATATTTGCTCTCTCAATTCAGAATTGAATTCAGAGAACTCGGACGGAAATGGGTAACGTAAAGAATAAATTATCTACCTACCAAAATTCAACAGCGATCCTCTATAAGAATCGGCTTCACACAATTGTACGCAATACTTTCTGGAACTTCCTAGTACTTCTTAAAAACGATCTCGTTAAACTTTCTCAACAGCGACATTTCTTCGTTTGAAATAAATCACTCCACCGGACGGCTTCATGTGAGAGGAAAATGCCCTAGAATCTCAACCGTATTGATAAAAATGCTTTGGAAAGACAATGAAAATCGCAATTGCCCAACTCAACCCGATTATCGGAGACTTGAAAGGGAACGCAAATAAGATTCGAGAAGCTGCTCAGGCTGCAAAAGAACAGGGCGCGGACCTGATGGTCACTCCAGAGTTAAGCATCTGTGGATATCCACCTAAAGACCTTTTGCTTCGTAATGGGTTCGTCAACGCCTGTGACGAAACTGTACAAGAACTCGCATCTCTGACGTCAGATTCATTCGGAATCTTAGTCGGTCACCCTTCGCTGTGGGATT
>JABJMI010000394.1 GCA_018659505.1 Planctomicrobium sp. | reverse complement strand
TATATGTATATTACTGTAAAACTCTAGTTTCTTACTGTGGTATTGACTGAAAAAGATCGCTGAAGCAGATAAGGATCAGAATGTATGTGCACTGTCAGGAGAACTTTGACGGTTGAAGCATTTGCGCCTGCACGGCATGATGCGCCTAATAAAAATCATAAATTGAATAATCAGAAAGCCTAAGTGATATGTCTTCTAAAACAACAATCCTTGGTGGAGGAGCAATGGCAACGGCATGTGCCATTCTGCTTGCAGAAAATCAAAATCAAGATGTGACCATTTGGGCAAGAAACTCAACCTATGCAGCTGACATGTCAGCGACTCGCGAGAACAAACGATTGCTGCCAGGGATTCATATCCCAGACCGAATCAAAATCACCTCCGATATCGAAGAGGCTCTCGCAAACGCCGACTTCTATGTTGCTTCGATTCCTTCAAAGCATTTGCGTGCTTCGTTCACTGAGATTGGTTCCTTTCTTGCAGCTGGAACCCCCATGGTCAGCGTCATCAAAGGCATGGAAGCAAAGACTTTTTTACGACCAAGCCAGATCATCCGGGAAATGACTGGAGATCGACCGGTGGTTTCACTGAGTGGACCAAGTCATGCTGAAGAAATAGCGAACCGACTCCCCGCGAGTGTCGTGGCAGCGAGTGAAGACGTCGAACTCGGAAAAACTGTTCAAGAGATGTTTACCACTGACCGTTTTCGAGTTTATACAAATCAGGATCTCATCGGTACTGAACTCGCTGGGGCATTGAAGAACATCATCGGCATCGCAGCCGGAATTTCAGACGGATTAGGCTATGGAGACAACGCGAAATCTGCATTGATTACAAGGGGTATTGTTGAGATCACACGCTTTGGAGTTTCTTTGGGCGCCGATCCAAATACATTCTCTGGACTAGCCGGGATCGGAGATCTGATCACAACCTGTGTCAGCCCACATGGTCGTAACCGTGCAGTCGGTTATCGACTTGGACAAGGAGAGACCCTCAGTGGGATTCTTGACACAATGCGAGCAGTTGCAGAAGGCGTGACCACAACAAATGCAATTCATGGTCTGGCGAAGCAGGAAAGAATAGAAATGCCGTTAGTCCATCAAGTCTATGAAGTTCTCTTCAATGACAAATCTCCCGAAGAAGCAACAAATAGCTTGATGTGCCGTCCTCTTAAAGAAGAGTGAGAGGTTCAGACGATTTTTTTCTAGCTTCCCTAAAACGAACTAGTGGGTTGCCTACATCGAGATTGGTTCAGACAGCGAACTGATACAATTCCCCTTAAGATTTTTTCTTGACCAATGTCCGTAAACGCAGAGGGAAATGAGGAATCGGTGCATCTTTTAGCAGATTTTCAAGGAGCTGATGATATCGCGTGAAACTCGCCGTATTTAAGAAATGAAGTAGTCGATTGACAAGTCGAAATCAAAAACTAGGATTCAAAATAGAATTCAGTAGTATTGGCCGAGTGGTGGAATGGCAGACGCACGGGACTTAAAACTCGCTCTTTCATTGCTGAAAACACTGCGTAAACCAGTGTTTTTTCTTGCAAAGCAAGCGTTGCATTTCTCAATAAATCCTTGAAAAACTCTGCAAAACCCCGCTTGTAGGTGTAGCCTACACCCACTTATAAGTCCACTCCAGAGTTGGAGTCACAGCAAGGACCGGCTGTATTGGTGATCTACCAAAATGCTTTCCGAAACTAACAGACATGCAAGATTCAGGTTGCGAAAACCGGAGTGTCCTGCATCTCTAATTTTCTCTTTACTCCGCAATTTTCAACAAACCAAATACGCTTTTCTCAACTCTAATCAAACCTGATGTTCAACAAAAGCGTCAGTGGTGGCACTTGCTTCTGAGTTGTTGGCGAAGCGATCAACTTGTTTTTCTTGATGAAACAGGAGCCAACACCAAGATTGCGCGGCGTTATGGCTGGGGTGAAAAATCCGCGAGGGTGATTTCCAATGTTCCTCACGGACATTGGAAAACAACAACGTTCGTAGGAGCCTTAAGAACGAGCGGTCTCACTGCCCCACGGTTTTTGATGGTCCGATGAACGGCGAATTCTTTCTGGCTTACGTCCAGCAGCAACTTGTCCCAACGTTGCCTCCCGGAGATGTTGTGATCATGGACAATCTTAGCAGCCACAAGCAGTCAGGCGTCCGCGAAGCGATGGAATCAGCCGGAGCCGACCTGATGTACCTGCCGCCTTATTCACCCAATCTCAATCCGATCGAACTCGCTTTTTCGAAGTTAAAATCCCTACTCCGCAGATCGGCAGCCCGTACCGTTGAAGACCTTTGGAAATACATTGGTCAACACATCGACCAGTTCTCAAATACGGAATGCACCAACTACATCAAACACTGCGGATACATCGAACACTAAAACCGAATTTGCTCTAAAATACACTTAAGAAGAATTCTGGACAGCTGGTTTTTAATACGAGGCTTGTTTGTCCAGTAAGCTATGGCGGTAGATCTCAACACGTTCCGGAGATCTAATCGGTCAAAGAATTACGACATACTTTCATCCTTGAGTCAGATAGGACTAAAAACACCAAAAGTAGTTGTTTCTCTCATAGAACGAATGCTCTGTGAACTTTCTCGGAAACATTGTCGTCGTACTAGCCGAATGGCGAATCTACATCGACTTGCTGAGTAAGAATTGTGGTTTAGAGTCAACCTCCAAAGAATTCAAACGTCACATCTTTCACGATATTGAGGTCAATGAATAGTCCGATCATGCTATGATTAACGATGTCTCGACTGGATAATGCGACATAGCAACATGGTCCGTTTAGTTCGACTATGAGTGTAAGAGTCGTCTCTCTGAGATTGAGTTAACGGATGATTTAGTTTGAATCGTTCCGAAATGAATCAGTCAGCAAATCGATCTTTCTGACAACGAAGATTGACTCTCCTCTGCATTCGACTCCGATGCCACTGCGAGGAAAATTCTGGTGAGGCTCGCGCAAAGATAGAGTGTTCTCGCTCACTCTCTTTTCTGCTACAAGCTGGTCGTTAATGAGACAGCGAACTTGAAACTCCGATCCAAGGCGAACCACATCTACCGAGAACACAACTCGACCATATTTTTTGAATTGTCTCTCGGGATTGTGTGTTCCATTATCAACTGATTTCTGTTGACTTACCAATTGAATACCAGTTCCGACTTCAGACTGAGTTGTACTCGTGAATACTTCGACGTAGGAATTTCCAACAGGGAGAAGTAGACTCACGGTTCCAGATTTACCTGATGTGTGCTCGAAATCCACGGAAAGCCGATAGTCTTTATTTACATTCGTTGGCAATTGGATGAGACCCTGATTCCAAAACACCCACGACCCATTTTTATGGGGCGTAACTTTTCCATCAAGAACACAATTCATGCTCATCTGTCTCAACAGGTCGATCGGCGTTCCAGAAATAATGCCTTCGAGCACGATGCCGGTGGCATTGCTATCGTTCATTACCGATTCGCTGGCCTGAGTTTGTTTTTCAACTGACTCAACGTCAATCTGATGATCTAAACCTGCTTCTTTTTCAACTGATTCAGATGACGATGGTGGGTTCAATTTGGCAACGGGTTTGTGAGAATGACTCTTGGCAAGAGTAGGCGTTTCAAAATCATCGGGTGAGACGACACCAAGAATTCCATCTGATTCAACGACTCTCAATTTTGTTTTTCGATTGTCGAAAACAGTGATATTTTCAACCTGGGTTCTGAAACCGATTTTTTGTAGCTGAAGTCGATGTGCTCCAACTGACAATTGGAACGTGTTTGTTCCTTTGTCGAAGTTGAGCGTTTCTCCATCCACACTCAAGGTAATCAGCGGGTCATCGATAGAAATTTGTACTCCATACGTCTTACTTTTGAATGCAAAAGATAGCATAAGCAGTATGACGATTCCGAACATTCCTGCGGTCAATCGACTTTTCGTTGTCGTCAAAATACCAGAATACGCAGTTCCTTTGCCTCGATACTGCGTTTTTTTACGACTTGAATTGTTCGTCTTTTTATTCCGCAACTGTTCTGCAAATGACTTCGATTCTTCTATGGAAATCAGAGCGGGATTGGATTCCTCTTGAGGAGAAGGAATTGATCTTGGTTT
>JABJMI010000481.1 GCA_018659505.1 Planctomicrobium sp. | reverse complement strand
TCCCACAAAAGGTCGATATCGTCGACAAGCTTTGACCACAAAAACTTTGTGCCGGAGGCACTTCTTGAGATAGCCTTGGGTTTTCAACCCAAGGATTGAATTTCCATAACATAATGTTCGTCACGGAGTGACGGTTTGTGGCTTGCTGAGTACAACGTGTGTCGCCAATATTCATCACCGCAATGTGTTCCCCTCATCCTAACCTTCTCCCCACAGCGACACTGCTGGCGAGAATGAATATCGATTGTGGGGAGAAGGGACATGTTGAGTCGCTCATCGGCGAACGATTCGACTTGAGTCGCTCATCGGCGAACGACAAGACACGGTTCGCTTCGCTCACTCAAATTCAACATTTGTTTGTCCCACACGATACGGGCGGCTAAGATTCTGATATCGTTTGTTTACGGTCATTTATGATTCCAAAACACATATTTCGCACATGCCTACAAATTCTCTCAATGTGATTATCGTTGCCCGTGATCAGTCGGAGCGTGTTCAACGTGCGCAGCGGTCACTTTGCGAATTGCTTGAGGATCACCCCTCGATCCAGGTGGTCGGCGTACTTTCTGCGAGTGATGATGAGTTTACAGATATCACCGCGGACATTGCTTTGGTACTCGGTGGCGACGGGGCGATTTTGCGGGCTTGCCGTTGGTTCGGATTGAAGCAGATCCCGATCCTTGGCATTAACATGGGACGTCTCGGGTTTCTTGCAGACATTGCTCAAGATGATGTTGTTGAACTCGTGGAGGATCTTGCTCAGCGGAAATTTGAGGTTGTCTCGCACTTGATGTTTGAGTGTGTTCATCACAGAGCGAATGGAAGTTCCGAAAGATATTTAGGGCTGAATGAAACAGCATTGCTGGCGGGGGCGTCGTTGTCGCTGTTCGATGTGGAATTGAAAATCAATGGACGACCAGTCACGACGTTCAGCGGAGATGGGCTGATCATTTCTACCCCAGTCGGTTCAACGGCTCACAACTTATCTGCGGGAGGACCGATTCTTCGGCAAGATTTGCGAGCTTTTGTCGTGACTCCGATTTGTCCGCACACTTTGACTGTCCGACCGATTGTTGATCGAGCCGATGCTGAATACGTCTTAACCGCCCCCGCTGTTCCCGAGGGCATTATGTTGGTTGTTGATGGTCAGATTAAAGTTCCGTTTGAGTCCGGAGATCAGGTGACGATTCGTCAGGCAGATGTCTCGTTTTTACTGGTCAGAATTCAGGGGCACAATTTCTATCAAACGCTCAATCGAAAACTGGGTTGGGATGGTCAGCCGCGCTACCAACGAAATCGGATCGTCCGAGACTCAGCAGATGAGTAAAGTTTCGTCAACAGCTGAATCAGCAGATTTTGCGTGAATCTGAAAATCCTGACAACTCTCTCCAATTTCTTGAATCAAGGTCTTTGCAAGACTTGACATAGCTGTAAGAATAGAACAGGAAGTGCAGTTTTTATATGTGATTGGAATCACCTGAGAACTTCCATTTAGCAACACTCATTTCATTTCGAAGGACGAGCTTAACACTCGCCCAGAGAAGATGTTGGCGCAATATCAGCAATTACGTTCTAGATCTGGCAGCGAGGATCATCGCTACCTACGTGGGGAATATTGCTTCTCAGCAATCCTTACCTTCTCGATCAAAACCATCGCCGAACATTTCCTTCTCATGACTGCTGCCACATCCGAGTGCCGACACAGTTTGATTCTGGAGTAACCACATCATGTCATCCGATAGTTCAGTCTCGTCTTCGAACGGAGAATCAGCCCCCGCAAATCGGTTGCTGGAAACCGTTGAATCGGTTGTGATTCGATTCTGCGGCGATAGCGGAGACGGAATGCAGCTCGCCGGAACTCAGTTCACGAATGTCTCTGCGATCTTCGGAAACGATGTCAGTACGTTGCCCGATTTCCCTGCGGAGATCCGTGCTCCTGCCGGGTCACTCTTCGGAGTTTCTGGGTTCCAGGTTTGTTTCTCCAGTAATGAGGTCTTCACGCCGGGTGATGAAGTCGACACATTAGTCGCCATGAATCCTGCTGCCCTGAAAACGAATCTTCAGGATCTTAAACGTGGCGGAACCTTAATTGTCAACGAAGATGCGTTTGACAAAGGGAATCTTAAAAAAGCACACTACGAAACCAATCCACTCACAGAGGAAGATGGACAGCTCGCTGGC
>JABJMI010000508.1 GCA_018659505.1 Planctomicrobium sp. | reverse complement strand
TTCCTGCTTTCATTCGTTCATTAAAAAGAATTCAAGACAGCGACGTCGAATGGTTATTGCCGAGTCACGGACCATCATTCAAGAAAGACACTGCGATGTTGCAAGAGACAATTGACCGTCTTGATCAATATCAACACATGGCAGACTTCGGAACATGTGCAGTCGATTGGCCATTACTCGACGAATGGGACGAAGAACTCGCCCGCGGATAAGCTATTTTTAGTTTGAATTAGAAAGTTTTGCCGGACACTTCAAGTGTCCGGCTAAGATAGCATTTTTTCAGCACATCAAAACGGAGACATCCAATGAGTCATCGTTACCTACTCTTACTTTCAGTTCTTTGTTTGTTTCGCTCAGAAGCAATCGCTCAGGACACAGCAAAAGCAAAGCCGGCTGAAATCAAACTTAACGCTGCCGAGCAAGCCTTTGTTGATCAACTCACCAAGGCAACTCTTGTCGGTCGCTTTAGCGTAGAGAGTCGTCCTGATCGAAATCCTCAACCAGAACGATATACAATTGAATCAGTAAGAAAGACTGGAGGCGATAACTGGATCGTTCAAGCCCGTATCACTTATGGAAAGTATGACCTTCCTGTTCCCGTCCCTGTTCAAGTCTTATGGGCAGGCGACACCCCAATCTTGCAGGTCACAAATCTGAAGATTCCTCTCATGGGAGAAGGCTTCACAGCGAGAGTCATGTTCTACAAGAACCGCTACGCGGGCAGTTGGTATCACGGAAAAGTTGGCGGACACATGTGGGGTGCTATTGAAAAAGAAAAGCCGAAGCAGCCGGAAGTATTGAAAGAAAACACCGAAAACTAAACTCTCATTTGCCAGCGACTATCACTCATTGCTGAATGGATTCTTATGAGCAACAACCTTGGCGTGGTCTCTCAAACAGTTACTGATGAGGTCGTTGAATCACCCGCCCCCGTTGGGCTTTCCCACATCGATTGGGGAACGGCGATTCCCTATCTGCTGTTGCACTTGCTCTGCTTCTCAGTTTTCTGGGTCAGAGTGAGTCCCATTGCGGTCGGACTTTTCATCTTCATGCTTTACCTGCGGGTCTTTGCACTCACTGCGTTCTATCACCGATATTTCTCTCACAAAGCATTTCAAACATCGCGAGTCGTTCAGTTTCTAGGTGGCTTTCTCGGTTGCACCGCAGCCCAGCGCGGTCCAGTCTGGTGGGCGGCACACCATCGTCATCATCACAGACGATCCGATGAACCAACGGACGTGCATTCTCCCCGACAACATGGATTCTGGTGGAGTCATATGCTGTGGTTTCTCACGCATGAAAACGCCGTGACTGACGAACGCGTTGTCAAAGACTGGATGAAGTTTCCCGAACTCCGCTGGCTAGAGAAGTTGCACATCTTGCCTGCCATCTTGTTGGCGGTTGTAATGTTCCTCTTGGGAGACATATTGCAGTCACGGTACCCGTCCCTTAACACCGGACCTTGGCAAATCCTCGTCTGGGGTTTTCTGATGTCGACGATTGCTCTCTATCACATCACCTATTTCGTCAACTCGCTGGCACATGTCATTGGATCGCAACGGTTCGAAACCGGAGATGACAGTCGGAATAATTTCTTCATCGCCATGCTGACCTGGGGCGAAGGCTGGCATAACAACCATCACTACTACCAAGGTTCTGCCCGCCAAGGCTTCTACTGGTGGGAAATCGACATGACCTATAACGTGCTGAAAGTCATGTCCTGGTTCGGACTGGTCTGGAATCTCAAACCAGTCCCACAGAAGATATTGGACGAAGGTCGGGAACGCTCCGCATCTCAGAAGAAAAAGTAGACAGGATGAACATGATTGACATGATGAAGAACAAGAGTTGAACGACTCACCTTACTTTGAAGATAAATCAGATTCTGTCTTCAGTGGTGAATTTTATCCTGTTCATCATGTCAATCCTGTCTAATTTTCTTTTCTTGTTCCTGCAATGTAAGTTCATTCTCAAGAGAGGTATCAGCACACCTCCGAATTCAGTTTATTGGGTTGCTTTGCAGGCTGAACGTCTTCATCATAAGAGAATCGATTTCACATCTTTCTATGGTAGTAATCAATGCGAAAACTGACTTCATATATCGCCTTCTCAGCGATCATCTTTTCAGCCTGTTTATCCTATTCAGCAGAGAAACCAAATATCCTGTGGCTGACCGCTGAGGACATTGGTCCGCACTTGGGTTGTTACGACGACGATTACGCGACCACTCCAGAACTTGACAAGTTCGCGACTCGCAGTTTGCTCTATCTGAATGCGTGGTCGACCGCACCCGTTTGTGCTCCCGCGAGAACGACTTTAATCTCAGGCATTTATCCGCCGAGTACAGGTTCGGAACATATGCGGAGCATGAGTCAACTGCCCAAGCAGTTCAAAATGTACCCTGCTTACATGCGTGATGCGGGCTACTTTTGTGTCAATCCTGGGAAGGAAGATTACAACTTGGAGAAAGTTGGCAAGGTCTGGGATGACGTCAACAAACGCAAACTCTGGCAAGAGCTAAAAGGTCAACAGCCGTTCATGGCGGTGCTTAACCAAACGAATACCCATGAGAGTAAAATTCGAACTCGCCCTCACAAGCAGGTTCATGACCCTGCTGGAGTTCGTATTCCCGCTCATCACCCCGACACTCCCGAAGTCCGACAGGACTGGGCACAGTATTACGACAATATCACCAAGATGGATGTCTGGTTCGGCGAGCAACTCGCAGAACTCGACAAGCAAGGGATGGCCGACAATACCATTGTCTTCTTCTATGGAGATCATGGCTCGGGGATGCCGCGACACAAACGCTGGCCTTACGACTCCGGACTACGAGTTCCGCTCATCATTCATATCCCTGAAAAATTCAAAGACCTCGCACCGGAAGAATACATGCCGGGAGCGAAGACAGATCGTATTGTTGGTTTCATTGATTACGCACAAACGGTCATCAGTCTGGCAGGAGAGAAACCGCCAGCACACATGCAAGGCAATGCTTTCCTCGGCAAGCACGCCGACCCACCGCAAGAATATGGATTCGGCTTCCGAGGTCGCATGGATGAACGCTACGACTTGGTCCGAACGACTCGCAATAGACGCTACGTCTATTTACGTCATTACATGCCGCATAAAGTTTATGGGCAATACATCGACTACATGTTTGCCACACCGACGACTCGCGTCTGGAAGCAAATGTTTGATGATGGAAAACTGACTGACGCTCAAAGTCTGTTCTGGAAAACAAAACCGTTTGAAGAACTTTACGATCTGCAAACCGATCCTGATGAGGTCAACAACCTTGTTGACTCTCAAGAACATCAAGCTGTTCTGAATGAACTTCGCCAGCAACATGTCGACTGGACCATGCGGGTCAAGGATGTCGGGTTCCTCCCTGAAGACGAACTGCACAATAAATTCACGAACATGACTCCTTACGAAATTGGACATGCGGGACCGAAGGTCTACCCGCTCAAACAAATTCAAATGGTCGCAGCGAGTGCCGCGTCAAGAGACTTACAGCAGATCCCGTTCTTGATCGAAATGCTCGGCGACGAAAACTCAGCTGTCCGCTACTGGGCAGCCATGGGATTACTCATTCGTGGTGAAACAGGAGTTTCCGCGGGGCAAAAGAATCTTCGCAAAGCTGCACTGACTGATGGTTCAGCTAGCGTCAGAGTCATTGCAGCCGAAGGACTAGGTCGCTACGGTGACGAACAAGATGTGAAAATCGCGTTAGCGATACTTATCAACGCTGCCAATGCAGAAAACGAAGGTCCGTATGTCGCGATGCTTGCCCTGAACGCAATTGATTTCATGGACGAACGTGCTGTTCCTCTAAAAGAAGAGATTGAAAAACTCCCGACTAAGGGAGATTGGGTTCCATCCCGCGGCAATGCTTACGTGGGTAACCTCATCGGAAAGATTTTGGACGACTTAAAGACTGGTAGTTGAGATACCTTCAAGATTTCAAGTTGATTTAA
>JABJMI010000576.1 GCA_018659505.1 Planctomicrobium sp. | reverse complement strand
TAGATAGCGATCCCGATGCTGAGCAATGCCTGAAAGGACTCTGTTGGACTCCACGTTCTTTCTCAGTAACTGCGGTCCTTGAGCCAGATCAGAAGTGGGATTCGTTAGTTCAGTTCCCCTCGCCTATCGATTCCGGAAACCGTGTGAACGACCTTGTTTCAATGGAATGGCACTATGCAAAACTCGATGGGAAGAGAGTTCATAACGCTCCTGCGATTGTAGTTGTGCATGAGTCAGGCAGCCGCATGGAAGTCGGCAGAATCTTCGCACAAAGTTTGTCGAACCTGGGCTTCAACGCTTTCATGATTCAATTGCCGTACTATGGCAATCGGCGTGAATCCGGAAAGGCTCATCAACAAGCCAATCAAATTTTGGCAATGCAACAGGCTGTCGCGGACGTTCGACGTGCAAGAGATGCTGTCGCGGTTTTACCTGACATCGATCTGCGAGTCATTGCGTTACAGGGGACAAGCTTAGGCGGTTTTGTTGCAACGACAGCCGCGAGTTTAGATGGGAAGTACGACGCTGTTTTTCTGATGCTAGCAGGTGGTGATCTGTACGACATTATCCAGAATGGAGAGAAAGACGCAGCCAAAGCAAGAGAACGACTGGCAAAAAATGGCTACACCGGAGAAAAATTGAAGTCTTTAGCGAGGCAAGTCGAGCCGACAATTGTTGCCCATCGTTTAAACCCAGAACGTGCTTGGCTGTACTCCGGACTCTATGACAAAGTCGTCCCATTCAAAAATGCAAAACTCCTGGCAGACAAAATGAGAATCCCTGAGGCGCACCATATCGGCATGCCCTCAAATCATTACTCTGGTGTCGTATTCCTGCCGATGGTTCTCAAGCATATTCAGCAACAGATGAATTTCATTCAGACACAGAGTGAGTAAGTGGTTGGGGAAATGATAGGGATTTGCAAGAAACGGTATTTCTAATCTCTATACAGTTAGAGAACCCTCCTGGAATGTTAATGTCCAACGTGTTCGAGCTTCTTTAGATTAGTTGTGCAGACACAGTTTCTGCCGGACTTTTTCGCTGCGTAGAGAGCTTCGTCTGCGTAGTGGATGAGTTCTTCATAGCTCTTTCCGTGAATGTCGGTGCAAGCGACACCGAACGATGCTGTTAATTTAAGAGCCGCTGGTTCGATGAGTAACTCTTCGATTTCTTTTCGAATTTGTTCCGCGATTCTTAAGCCACCGTCGAGATCAACATTGGGGAGAATGATCGCGAATTCCTCTCCGCCATATCTTGTTGGCAAAGCGTGATCCGTCACTCTGAGTTTCTGGGTTATCATTT
Source organism: Planctomicrobium sp. (assembly GCA_018659505.1). Lineage (GTDB taxonomy): Bacteria > Planctomycetota > Planctomycetia > Planctomycetales > Planctomycetaceae > Thalassoglobus. Next base: position 1,808 of record JABJMI010000576.1, on the reverse strand, counting down.
GTAAAGATTCAGCAACAGTTATCAAAACTTGATCACCCACTGGATGACCATGTTTATCATTGATGCTTTTAAAGTGATCAATGTCCAACATGATGAGCGTGCAATTCTCTTGACTTGAGTTCGTTCTTTCGATGAAACGATTCAATTCGCTATCGAATGTTCTTCGATTTGCAAGATTTGTGAGCGCGTCGCGCCTGGCCTGATCAACTGTTTCAACACGCGATATTTCTCGATCGAGGGTCTTCATGAGGAATTGCGATGCCCATTCGACAAGTTGTGCATCTTCGTTACTCGGGATTGATTCACTAGCATGCGTGAGGATCAGGGTACCGACAAATTTCTCATCTTGACGAATAGGGATCATCAACCCACAACGAAAAGGAACTTCATGATCTTCATCAAGAATTGTTTCACTGTTCAGGATTAACATTTCGTCGAGACGCCCTGTGATTCCATCAACGAACCGTTTCTCTGCATCTTGCCAAATCTGACCATCCTCTGCTGAACTCAATGTTCCTCCGCTTGCGTAGTGGGAGCATGAACTAGAGTCGCTGCCTTGTTGATCACTCAAGTACAGGCTTGCGTAAGTATAACCTGAGAGGATCGTTAGTTTTTGTAGGAATTCTCTCATCAGTTCGACTGGTGATTGGAAATCGTTATCGAGTAGGCTTCGTATTTCGAGCATCTCTTTTGCAATCAGATTTTCCAAGTCATCTTCAAACTCAATCAATTTTTGAGGACTGTTTCGAGAACGGCACCTGACAAGCTTCATAAATCTTGTCAATAACTGAAAGTCTTTTTGCTGGCTGAAACAATTCGGAATTTGTGAAATGACGATAACACATGAATCGGAGCCAGTCTGATGAGTTCTAAATAATGTTATTGAGTCGATTTCTTCCGGGAGATCATCAAAGTCACTTTCGAATTGACTTCGTTTCAGCGTCAAATGAGTTGCCTGACACGAGAATCTTTGCAAAAGTTTTTCAGGATAAATGTCTCTATGTGTCCCATCCCAATCGCTGTTGTCATAGATGATCCAGCCATAGAATGATTTAGGATTGGAACTCCATCGTTTCAGGATCTCCATGAAGTGAGTTCCAGAATTCGAGCCCTGTACTGTCGCTTGGAGCCATTCCACTTCGAAGCGAGATTGATCATAAACATTCTTCAATCGAGTTGCGGCTTTTGTCTGAGCAATGAACTCTTTTTGCGCCGTCTGACAACTTTCTTTCAATTCCCGGATTCTCAACCAGACTACGGCTCCGCCGAGATAAAGGGAGATGGCAATAAAGCTGATAAAGTGAATGGCGGTTAGCGAGTCGCCCAGCATTCTTTTCTCCTTTGTAGTACGCCGATCATAAGATTGGCTTTAATTGATCAGCTTCTGATGCTACTCATTGTGATTGACCAATTTGCAGATGGACTTCGATAATCAGACTTTTTTAAAGTCGACTAACGACAACGTCTCGAATAAATTGTTACAATCGAACGAACATTCAATTCGCAAGTTTGAGACAGACTGGTTGATCATGGAAAAAAGCGAATCGTCAACGCAATCGAGAATTATCTTCTTCTGGGCATTTGTGTTGAGCACGGCAGTGTTCTTGGTGGAATTGTATCTTCCACGCGGCGTCGCTTTCGGTTTGCTCTACGTCGCGGTGCTAGTTTTAAGTTTTTCAGCGACACACAAAAGACTGATTCTGCAGGTGGCTGGGATCGTGACACTGCTATGTCTGATTGGCTTTGCATTAGAACGACACGCCTGGAACACTGATGAAGCTGTGCTCGTTACAAATACGATCTTGACG
>JABJMI010000503.1 GCA_018659505.1 Planctomicrobium sp. | reverse complement strand
TTAATTACTTCTCTTATGACGACCTGCCCCCACAGGACGGTCGCCCGTTTTCAGTAAGCACTGAAGTTGCAGAGTGTCCCTGGGACCGTCAGCGAAAATTAGTTCGTATCGGACTTAAAGGTCAAATCGTTGAACGGTCTGAACGTCAACCTACGAATATTGTCTTCCTGATTGATGTCTCAGGTTCGATGCGAACCGCAAACAAACTGCCACTCGTCAAACGTTCATTGCACCGCTTACTTGAAGAACTCGATAAACGCGATCGCATTTCCATCGTCACTTACGCCAGCGGAGTGCGTACAGTCTTAGCTCCAACACCTGCTCATCAACAGCATCGTATCGCCCAGGCAATCGATTCCCTTGTTGCAGGCGGATCGACCAATGGCTCCGCTGGACTGCAACTCGCCTATCAAGTTGCTCAGCAAGAGTTCGTAAAATTTGGAATCAATCGTGTAATTCTCTGTTCTGATGGTGATTTCAACGTCGGAATCACCAACCAGAAACAACTTGTCGAACTAATCAGTCAAGCTGCCAAAACGAATATTTTCCTAAGTGTCTTAGGATTCGGAACTGGCAACTATCAGGATTCGATTGCCGAAAAACTGGCTGACCACGGCAATGGAAACTATGCCTACATCGACTCGTACTCGGAAGCCCGCAAAGTTCTAGTCGATCAGATGACTGGCACGTTAGAAACAATTGCCAAAGATGTGAAAATTCAGGTCGAATTCAATCCCGCGAATGTCTTTTCGTATCGTTTAATCGGGTACGAAAATCGGCTTCTTGCAACGAAAGATTTTCGCGACGATCAAAAAGATGCCGGTGAAATTGGTGCCGGTCATTCGGTCACGGCACTTTACGAAGTTGTTCCTCCAAATGTTGAAATGAGAGAATCAGATGTTCCTGAACTTCGTTACCAAAAGTCTTCAACAACAATCAATGAAGACCATTTGAATGAGTTATTGACAGTTAGGGTTCGCTATAAATTGCCAACGGAAGAAACAGGCAATGAATTTGCTCATACAGTAACAGACTCACAGAAGCAAATTACTGAAGTGAGTGCAAACTTTCGCTTTGCAACATCGGTCGCAGCCTTTGGCATGATTTTGCGAGACTCAAAGCATGCAGGGAACATAACTTGGGGAGACGTACGACACTGGGCTAAATCCTCGCTTGGAAACGATGAAAAAGGTTACCGCACAGAGTTCTTGAATCTGCTGACGCAAGCTGAGAGACTCATCAACCGACCAAGTCCAAGAAGCGAAGTTTCTTACCTTCCTCATGAACAGTCAATCGAAGTCTCACCACAGAGTTATCAGATTCGTTCAGTAAATTCGAAACTGAGCTTACAGCAATATGACTCAGAAACAATTGTTGCCATGTTGGTCGTCATCGCGGTGGCATCCGCGATGGGAGCGATCTTTAAAAAATCGATTTGAATGCAGGCTGAAATAAACTGCCACTGAAATTTTGTAACTGATCAGATGAGGTGGATCAGAGGGGCTAAATGATTATTCAGTAATTCGATGAGTCGGAACTGGTCTGCCGGGGCGGAAGCTTTGCATGGTGTTGACTTCGTAAGCAAGATCAAACTTCGCTGCCACGTTCTTAAGTTCTTCTCGGACGATTGTTTCGAGTTCATCAGGATCAGTTGCCACGCGGGCATTGACTACAACATTCGCAGATTTGGTCTCGGATTGAGACGGCAGCGACAACTCGGGACCGGTCTCATTGCTGACGACATTAGCGACCGCGTAGCTGCCGTCGCATAAACCGATTACTTTCAGATGAGCCGCTTCTGCGTCTGCGTCAGTCAGGCGAGCATGCAGATTGCTGCTGAGTTGCATTAGTAAGTCGTCGAGGGCAAATGACTTGTCAGATTGCACAGAGACTTGGCTGTTTAACCAGCCGAGTTCAGCTTCACCCTCAGCGTAGATATCGTAGTCGACTTCCATCACGCGGCGCCCAAACTGTCCGCGTTGTTCGAGCATTGCCAGCAAGTTATCGATCCCATCTCCGGTCTTGGCTGAGCATCTGAGGACAGGTCTGTCTGGAAATTTCTCTTCAATGAGAGCCTGAAGTTCATCGACATCGGCAGCTGGAAGTTCATCGATGCGATTGATAACAACGAAATCAGCTTCCTCGATCTGTTTGCGGAAGATGTAATTCGCTTTCGGAGAGAAGCCACCGGGACCATCATCTTTGAGGATTCTCAGTCCGTGGCTCGGCTTGAGGATCACTCCATAAGGAGCGATGTCTAAGGGGACACCGTAAACTTCGGTGAGTGGACGAATGACTGTCGCTACGAGATCGGTGCAGCTTCCGACTGGTTCCGCAAGGATCACCTCAGGGAACTCCCCTGCCCCAAGTCCTTCTACTGTTGAAGTGAGTGCATCGAAATTACAACAGAAACACGAGCCAGCGACCTCACCGACATTAAACCCTTGTGAACGGAGATTGTGAGTATCAACTAAGTCGGTCGTCTGGTCGTTCGTGACGATTCCAATCTTCTTACCTTGCCCAACAAAGTGTTGAGCCAGTTGAGAGATTGTCGTTGTCTTGCCGGCGCCTAAAAAGCCGCCAATCATGATGTAAACAGGTTTCATAGTCACAACTCGTTTCGATTAAGTAGCCGTCAAGGACAACTCGTCTAACGGCTTGCCGTTAAACTAAAAACTTGCAGCGGGAGACCAACATTCTAAAGATATTCAGAATGATTGGGTATCAACTTTATCCTAGACACTAGTCCCTGGTCCCAAGACCATTTCAAAAGTCTTCTAATGTTCGTGCCCGTGGTTATGAGCATGAGGAACTTTTCCGCGGAAGGGTTTTTCTTTAATGGTGATGACCAAGGTTGCTTCTGCGGTTTCGCTGTGCAGATGCTCACCGAGTTCCTTGTCTTCTGAAACAAATCTAGAGGATGTTCCTTCCGCTTCTCCTTCGAGAGGCTTCGCTGCCAGCTTGAATTGTTCTCCTTGACCGTCATGCTTTAGGTTGATGGTAATTTCTGTCGCTTCAATCGGAACAGCTGTCTTCGCTGCACTGTCGAGGACGTAAATTGTGACGATTCCGGCTTCTTCATCATGCAAGAATTCTGCATGGTAATCTTCCGCTCCAAGTTCAATGAGCGGTCCATGATGCGGACCTTCCGATGGGTGAGCATGTGCAGAATGGTCTTCACCTACTGGAGGAGTATTCGTCTCTTTCAGGTCAGTTGTGCTTTCAGAGTTTGCACAACCTGAAAAAGTGAGGGACGAGACTAGGGTAACGACTGAGAATAGTTTTAGTGTGAATTTCATTATTGATTCCTTTTTGGGAAATGAGAAGTTGTGTTTGCAATTAAGAGATACTTTAAATGACACCAATTCAATAAAATGCGCTTTCGACCTACAAGCTCGACGCGCAAGCGAGTGGGTCAAACGAGTAGAACTCTCTCGCTTGCGCGTCGAGCTTGTATTCAATTCCTATTCATCGCGATCCTTATCAGTCAAATTGCAGTAGTAAGTTGATGAGCTTCTTGCTCTTCTTTGGTTTCTTCAACGAGATCGACAGCTGAGTGGGATTCATTAACGACACGTTCCGCTTCCTTCAATCCGAACAGCCAGAACAAAGCGGGATGAACGAAGAAATCCAACAAAGTTGAACTGATCAACCCTCCCAATATCACAGTGGCGACGGGATATAAAATTTCTTTCCCCGGCTCACCCGCAGCGAGCACCAAAGGGACGAGTCCAATTCCCGAAGTTAATGCCGTCATCAACACAGGGGCGAGACGTTCTAAGCCAGCGCGAACTATCATTTCTTTGGTCCAGGACTCGCCTTCATAACGGACTAAATGGAGGTAATGGTTGAGCAGTAAAATTCCGTTGCGAGAAGCGATTCCTGCCAATGAAATGAATCCAACCATCGCAGCGACTGTTAATGTTTGCCCTGTGATGACCAGCGCAGCCACCGATCCGATAAACGCCATGGGCAATGCTGCCATGACTTGTAAGGAAAGGTTGATCGAGCGGAACATGGTGAACAGGACCATGAAGACACCGATCATCGAGACAATAAAGAGTCCTCCAATTACCTGCGAAGCTGACTGCTGACTTTCAAATTGTCCGCTATACTTAGGGTAGTATCCGGCTGGCAAAGAATCGACGACCGGTTGAACTGCTGCCTTAATATCTTTAACAACATCAACAACACCACG
>JABJMI010000708.1 GCA_018659505.1 Planctomicrobium sp. | reverse complement strand
TTCCGTGTCCGATCTCTTCGATAATTCGCTTTGGTTTCATCTGCCTATAGTTCAATTGAGTAAGAGCCTGATCAACGAGTTCTCGAGATCTTCGTAGATATCCAAGTTCAGATCGTCGACCCCGAAATTGAATTCGACCAAGAAAGTAAGTGAGATTCGTAAGCAATGTCCCTTGAGGAACGACTGGAGCAAACATCGGGCGAGAGAGACCAAGTGCTTTTTCGAGGTAAGAGTTGACCCAGCGCTCCCGTTTTTTCCCATAAGGTGTTTCTATTAAACTAAGTAAATACCCATAGGTGTGTTCAACACCAGCATGGACGATTGGTGAATCAAGCGGGACACCACTCAACTGACTGAGCACTTGAAGTATCTTTGGTTCGACAATCAACGTGCCTGTGTTGTCATCAACATTGAGACTTTGTCCCCAGAGCTTCAAAAGCGATTTCGCTCTGCCAGCGAGTTGAATCTGGTGGAAAAGTCCTGGAACCTGACTCTCAAAAAGTTTGAGTGCCTGACGAAGATCTGTTTGCTCCAGAAGAGCTGTTGCCAGCCGGTCCAGTGTTAGATGCCATTCTTCTGGCGTAAGTTCCATAGGAAGTGTTTCATATCAGATAAAAAATCCAACTAGTTCAGAGATTGTGATTGAGTTTCCAGATCTTCTCAAGACTCAGCTGACATGCAGGGGTGAATTATGTTCCTACTCGACTCGCTCGCTTTCTGTTCTATGAGAAATGAGATATCTGAGAAAATCGAATAGCCCCCGAAACTGATAACCGCCATCGACATAATTCTCAATGACATAAAACGCAAAATAGTAGAAGCGGCAAAAACTCCAGATGCAAATACTAAGGAGTAAAAGCACTTGCCAAGACATCGTTATTACAACCACGAGACTCGCTGCAAAGATTCCAAGGGTCAGGAACAATCCTCCCTTCAAATAAATCAAACGGCTATCTTGGATGTCAGCCATAGTGGTCATCTTCCGATCGAATATGATTCGTTATCCATCACTCCTTACGAAATCCAACCTTCATACATTTGAAAAACTTTTCTTTTACAAACATTCATGCACGTGATGATTTGGCTCTTCATTAACAAAATTCATCCATTTGTTCTTTTGATAAATGACCACCAGAGGTCCAAATTTCTTTGTTCAATTCGACGACCCAATCGGGAACACCTGTTGAGCGAACTTGTTCAACCGCCTCATCAATGTTGTACTCGATGCGATGGAGCGAAACGTTTCCGTTTTCAATAATCGCATAAGCCGCTCGGGGGTCTCCGTCACGAGGCTGCCCAACGCTTCCGGGGTTCAACACTTGAATTTCGTCTAGATTCAAATGAAATTGTGAATGTGAATGCCCGACGCAAACAATGTCGGCATTCACTGATACTAGTCTTTGCTTCCACGCAACGGGATCAGCATTTAAATATTCATCCATCGGATCGCGAGGAGTAGCGTGAACCAGATGGAGTGAGAGATTGTCTACACGGAAGTGAGTGGTTACAGGGAGTCTTGCCAGAAATTTCTGCCGCCGAGTATCAATCAATTCCCAATGCAAAGGTCGAATGGCAGCGGCGAGTCGACGATATCCTGTTTTGCCAGCACCTTGAACTCGCTGCGCGACAGCATGGTCATGATTCCCGCGAACGGAGGCGTTTGCATGCCTTCGAATCCAGTCAATACATGGAAGTGGGTCAGTTCCGTAATCAACAAGATCACCGGTAAATACGCAGAAATCAAATGTTTCCTCTATTGCTCGCAGTGCAACCCAGTTCGAGTGAATGTCTCCAAGGACAAGAATTCGCATGAGATTTCCAAAATGTCATTGACCATTAAGTAGTATAAGAGGTTACAATACTGGTAGAGGTGGTTCCAACCTCAAACGATCAAACAAATCAATTGTCGCTGCTTTATCAGATTCAATCATTTTTTACTCCGTCGAAAGTGTTCAAGCATGGCTCAACCTATTGAAAGCATGACACTTAGAACTAAGCTCAATGAAGCAGATCGTGTCATTCGTGAGCTTGTTCATCACATCGAACATGGGTATATCCCCAAGGCTCACTTACTTCGCAGAAATGCTCGCAAGGGGAACGATCCTAAAGAGCAGCACGATATCACTGATATAACGATACGCAGCACTGTGGAGAAAACATTAGATTCGGACGATTTCACGCAACAACTTAGTCACCAACTTCAAGAATATTTGTCATCAGTCGATGCAGATTTAAAGCGGATTATTGGGAACTAAATTTTGCAACACTTCTCTAAGCTAGTATTATTAAGCCGCTCCTTATTGCCTTGATTTAAAAGTCCAAATCGATGAAGCGTGTTTTACCGAATTCAATCTCAATCATGTGACCTGATGGCGACGATACGTAATACGATTTCATTAATACAACATTTCAAAACCATATAGAATCCTACGGATGTAACATGTCACAGGTCGAAATCCAGCCTGTCTCTGCGGAGTCAAATAGCTCTGGGCTTACCTTTGTGCGTCCACTTCCTAAAGGACCGAATAAATCCCACGCTGAAGATCTGTCTGGTATTCAATCTCCACATCAACAAGTCGAATTTGCCAGCCGACTTTTTCCGCCCCGTTATCAAGAAGATTCTGGACAAATCCCGGCGATCGCAGGATTGAAGCTAGGACATTTTGTATTGGAAGAACGGATTGGAAGAGGTGGAATGGGAGCCGTCTTCCGGGCGATCGATCAGAGATTAAACCGCGTTGTCGCTTTGAAAATTCTCTCGCCCGATCTTTCAATTGATTCAGATGCTGTTCAACGCTTTCAGAATGAAGCTCGCGCCGCAGCCAAGCTCGATCATGATAATATTGCACGCGTTCATTACATCGGAGAAGAAAATGGACTGCATTTCATAGCATTTGAGTTTGTGACTGGGACGAATGTTCGAGAGTTTATTATTCAGAAAGGACGCCTGACACCAGAAAGTGCCCTGAACTATACATTGCAAATCGCTGAGGCATTGCGGCATACATCTTCGGCAAGTGTTGTCCACCGAGACGTGAAACCTTCAAACATCATTATTTCACCGACTGGACGTGCGAAACTGGTCGACCTCGGTCTTGCGCGACATCAGCCTGCGGACCAGGCTCAGGACCTTACGGTCGCAGGCACAGCGCTGGGGACATTCGACTACATCTCACCGGAACAAGCAATTGATGCTCGCAATGTCGACGTTCGCAGCGACATCTACTCACTCGGTTGCACGATGTATCATATGCTGACTGGAGAACCTCCCTATCCGAAGGGGACGATGTTCCAGAAGGTAATCAATCACCATGGACCTTCTCCGCCATCGGCTACAGAAAAAAATCCCTTGGTCTCAGTGCAACTCTCGCGTGTTGTCCAAAAGATGATGGCGAGTAATCCCGATGAACGCTACGCCTCGGCGGATTCGCTCATTCATGACCTCATTCAGATCGCTGAAAACTTAAACTTAACACCAACCTACCCCGAAGCCGTAGTCTGGACGACTCCACTTTTCAAAGCAAGAAATCCTTATTGGGACAGCTCCAGAACCTGGATGGCAGTTGCCTTAGTCTTGTTGCTTTTGGTTTATCTAGTCGACCGTATTCAGCCTGATGGCAGGATTTCGGTTGCTGGACAGTCAGATCCTATTAATTCTGTGAAGATCGAAAACGCATCAGTTGACGAAATTGTACTCGGTGAGAAGAGTCCGCCTCCGAATACCAATCCAGCTGTTCAAATGACAGCCAAGGAAATTGAAACAATCCCAGCTAATGATGCATCTGATCTTGAAGAACCTTCTCAGGATATTATTCCAGGTGAGGTCTCAGGTCTCGCCTCAACTGGACTCTCGGGAATAGGTTGGTTATCACAATCTTCCTCAACGAGTGCTGATGAAATGTGGGCATCCATTCAAGGCTTGCAATTTAATGTCAAGGATCAGATTGACGAACCTGTGACAACCCAAGAGAGTTCTCGACCAGACAAGCCGGTCGGGATAACGAGTCCCCCTCCGATTCGCTCCGATCAACCAACGCTGCCATTCATTGTGACTCAGTCAAAGACTGGCGAAGAAACACAAGTTGCAACATTGACAGAAGCAATCGCCTTGGCGATAGATAATTCAGTCATCGAAATTCAAGTCGACGGTTTGCTGCCGCTACAACAGTCTGCGATTCAATTCTCAAATAAGCGTGTAATTTTACGTGCGGCTGATAAGTTACACCCAGTCATTCGCTTCGACCTTGGAAACGAACTCGCGTTGAGACCTCTCGCTAGTTCCGCCGCTGTCTTTGATATTGGACATGGCGGATCGTTGGAGCTTTATGACATTGACATCGAGTTGAAAGTTGATCCGAAGACAACAGTGGACGAATGGGCAATGGTTCAATTAGCACCCGGTGCTGAGTTCGAATCCCGCTGGTGCACCTTTCACATCAATAACCCAGATGAAATCCCTGCATCCTTAGTCTATATCCCTTCCTCTGAGCCTGCGGACATTTCAAATATTATGCCGGAGAGGATGTCTGGTCGTCCCTCCAAAATTCAACTTCGGGACAGTTTTTTTCGAGGGCAGATAGATGGTGTGAAACAGAATGAATTGCACCCATTAGAGATCTTGATAGATGAAACGGCACTGGCAATCACAGGGACATTACACCGAGTGAATGGGGCGAATTCTGTCGAGACAAACATGACGACTGAATCGACATCTCAGAGTTCTTTGACAATGAATCAT
>JABJMI010000379.1 GCA_018659505.1 Planctomicrobium sp. | reverse complement strand
CGTACCGGCAAGCGGATCGCCGTTGTCGGTTCAGGTCCGGCCGGTCTGGCCTGTGCGGCTCAGCTGAATAAGGCCGGGCACACCGTCACCGTCTACGAAAAGGACGACCGCGTTGGTGGATTGCTGATGTACGGCATTCCCAACATGAAGTTGGAGAAGTGGATTGTTGATCGCCGAATTGATCTCCTCAAAAAAGAAGGTGTGAAGTTCGTCGTCGAAACTGAAATCGGTAAGGATATTCACTCCAAAGAATTGATGGAGCAATTCGACGCAGTCGTTCTCGCGACTGGTTCAACTGTGCCCAACGACTTCTTCGCAAAAACTCCCGGGCGTGATCTCAATGGAATTCATTTCGCAATGGAATTCCTCCATAAGAACACGAAAAGCCTCCTTGATTCCGATCTGAGTGACGGTAATTACATCTCCGCCAAAGATAAGAATGTCATCGTCATCGGTGGTGGCGATACCGGGAACGATTGCCTTGGAACAAGTCTGCGACATGGCTGCAAGTCGTTAGTCAATTTCGAAATTGTACCGCAGTCTCCGGACGAACGTGCTTCTAATAACCCTTGGCCGCAATGGCCCAAAATCTTCCGTACCGACTATGGTCACGCTGAGGCAGCGAGCGTCTTTGATTATTCAAGCGATCCAAACAAGACTCTTTCAAAGGATCCCCGTGAATACGCCATTCAGTCCGCAGAATTTATCGGTGACGGCAACGGCAACCTGAAATCCATTCGCACGCAACAAGTCGATTGGTCAACTCCTTCTTCCGGCGCTCCCTTTAGTGTGGTTGAAGGAAGTGAAAAGGAATGGCCCGCTGATCTGTGCTTCCTTGCCCTAGGTTTCCGCGGTCCAGAGCAGATGATCTCGGAGCAACTCGGAATCAAAACCGATTCGCGAAGTAACTTCGAAGCGGACTACGGTAAGTATACGACCAGTATCGAAGGCGTCTTTGCAGCGGGCGATTGCCGAAGAGGACAAAGCCTCATAGTGTGGGCAATCAACGAAGGTCGCGAAGCCGCCCGAGAATGTGACAAGTATTTAATGGGCGTCAGTAATCTTCCATAAGCATTCATCGCATCATTCTTAATGTTCGATCACTTAGCCCCCGATCAATGACCGGGGGCATTTTTTGTGGACTTAGTCGCAACACTTTCGATGGGTCCAAAAACTTTATAGCATCGTTTTCTCATCTTCTGCTTTCTGCTTCTGACGGGAATCGTTTTGAAATGAAGTATTCTTCATGTTTTGTTGTTTATGGACTCATTCTCTGTGGGCAAACTTTCGCAATTGGTGCAGATGCTAAGGTTGAGAATCCTCCGCCGAATGTCATACTGATTTTTGCCGACGACTTAGGTTACGGCGACGTCGCCTGTTTCTCGGAGCAGTCTCCTTTCAAAACACCGAATCTAGATCGCATGGCAGCCGAGGGAGCGAAGCTCACCAGTTTCTATGTTCCAACCCCTTACTGTGCCCCTTCACGTGGGACAATTCTTACTGGACGGTATCCGTTTCGTCATTCCGTAGTGCGTAATCCTGCTCCTGATGCTGGAATAAATAACTTTGGTCTCCCGCAATCGGAAATCACGATTGCGGAAATGCTCAAAGTGAAAGACTACGCCACCGCAGCCTATGGAAAATGGCATCTCGGTCATCAAGCAGAATGGCTACCCCGCAAACAAGGCTTCGATGAGTACCTGGGGATTCTTTATTCGAACGATATGTTTCCAGTCCAATTAGTCCACAACGAGACTGTCGTCGAATACCCAGTCGTGCAGGCGACTCTGACGAAACGCTACACGGACAAAGCGATAGACTTCATCAAGGACAATCGGGATGAACCTTTCTTTTTATATCTGCCACATGCAATGCCGCATAAACCGTTAGCAGCCTCTGAGGATTTCTATACTCCGGAAACCAGAAACGATCTCTACGCAGATGTCATTGCTGAACTCGACGCCGATGTGGGACGACTCCTTGATTCTTTAAAGGAGCTGAAGATCGATGAGCGGACGCTCGTGATTTTCACATCAGACAACGGTCCCTGGTACGGAGGATCAACGGGCGGCTTACGAGGCATGAAAGCCAAGACTTGGGAAGGAGGCTTACGTGTCCCATTCATTGCACGTATGCCGGGAACCATTCCGGCGGGTGTGCAGAATGACTCACCGGTTGCGTCAATTGACGTTTTGCCAACAATCGCAGCGATCACTCATGTACAACCTCCAGAAGGTCGCATCATAGATGGGAAAAACATTCTTCCTCTACTACAAGACTCCAGTGTCCAAAGTCCTCACGAAGCGATTTTCGGGATGCAAGGACTGAACCTCTCAACGATCCGGATGGGGAAATGGAAACTCCATGTCCGCAATCCTGGTCCCATGCGTTTTAGTAACTTAAGTCCCGAAGAGCTTGCGGACTATGTCGACCCACGTGGTCCCGATGGAGTGATTCTACTTGCACCTTTCGAACAGGCTCCTCCCACTGCACATCCCGGTGTCACAACTGGTGATTCCCCACAAGCAATGATGTTGTTCGACTTGGACGAAGATCGAGCGGAACAGAAGAACGTCGCAGATCAGAATCCAGAGATCGTGCAAAAACTTCTTGGCGAGTTTCGTAAGATGGAAAAACAGGTTCCAGAGTTCGAAGCTCCTCAAAACGATTACCTTTTTCGAGCCTCCAAGAAGGGGCAACGATCCCCACTCATGCGTCTCATTGGTGGAGAGTTAAGATACGACCGTGTTCCGGAAACACAAAAAAAATGGCTGAAATAACGGCCTGTCGAGTTCCTAGAACATTTTAAAAATGGGTCTTAACGGTTCTGTCTCGTGGCGAGAGCGTATTGACTTGTGAAAACGTACTTCGCGGACAAGAGAAGCATTGGAAATACTCTAACAATAACAATGCTTCGGTTTCATATTGCTCCGTGACCTCAGTGCCTTCTTGGAATATTTCTTTCTTCTTGATTTAGCCACATCAGTGTCCTAAGAGCCAAACAGAGAAAGTATGGAAGAAAATGAATGATGGTGGTTTTGCGAACTGATTTTTGTGAACGCGGAGAGTCGCTGGAAATTCGGGCTTCTTCTTATCCGCATGCTCTGTGACGACACGTGTGCTAATAATGGTTGTCAAAATGGAAGGAATGTCATCTGAAAGTTGACGAGGAAAAAAAATCCTGCGAAGATAAGTAGAAGTTGAAATGAAGAAATTGAAAGTAGAAGTTCAACAAGTACATTATTGTAAATTCAATACCTTATTTGAAGTTCACCCCGTTGATGCCCAGTCGTGTAATTTACTTTTCTAGGAAATAAGTTTTGACAAAGTGTCGTCACTCAGGTGGGTCGACCTGTTCGGCTGAATTCCCCAACACTTCACAGCCATCCCTTCACACTATCTTTGTTTCATTGCGGGTACGAGCCATGAAACAAAACAAAAATTATCACCGATAATGGACGATCAATTCTTGAATATGTTGCAATACGCAGCTGGGGTTCCGGCTCCGATGCGAATTGAAACCAATCTGTCGGGCACAGATTCTGAAGTGATGACATTTGCAAAGCCGTATCTTGTGATCGGTCGACACCCGAGTTGCGATGTCGTTGTTAATCATAATGCCGCATCATCGAGGCATCTCTACCTACAGGCGATTGGTTCTCGAATCGCAGCGATCGATTTGCACAGCACTGCGGGAACAGATTGGGGGAATGAAAATTTCAACGGTTGGCTTACCGCAGAACAGCTTGTGAAACTTCCGGGTGCAGAATTCCAGCTCAGTGATTCGTTCTGGACAGATGATCCAACGCTGAAACCACCCACCGATTTTCGTCCTCGCGATGAGCAGCGCGAGGAATACGGATTACTACCCAAGGTCGAACTGGAATTATTGAATACCTCTGCTCAAGGTAAGAAGTGGCCAATCAATCGAGTGATCACGTTAGTCGGACGAGATGAACGCTGCCGAATCACGATCTTGGACAAACATATCTCCCGTGTGCATTGTTCATTGCTCCTTTTACCGTCAGGTTTGTGGGTCGTTGATTTGACTGGTCGCGGCGAGTTCATGGTGAATGGTCAGCAATGCAGCTGCATGTTGATTTCAGAAGGGACTGAGTTGCAACTCGGTCCATATAAGTTAACGGCACGCTATCCCGATCTCGCTTTGCCTGCACCAGTTGTAAATCAACCCGTTGAAGATGGAGAAGTTGAATTTTTAACTCAGCACAATCGTATTTTTCGCACGAGGAGTTTTGGAGATTCGATCGTGATACTGCCTCAGGGAGATTCACAAGAATTCTTCTATCAAGATATACACGTCGAAGCGAACCGTGTGATCGATGTCATTAAAAAACGCGAAGTCCAACATGTCGTGATTGACTTTAGCGAGTCTGAAACCGTCGGGCATATTCTAGTAGAATCACTTTGTTCATTTTGCCGTTCCGTTCCTGGGAAATCAGCATTAAGTTCCTGCACGGTTGCGACGTACGAAATGTTGCATATGACAAAACTCTTCAACATCTGGCCGCATTATCAAACTCGCGAGGAAGCCTTGCAAGCTGTGTTGATTATTGACTGAACGCATAGAAAGCAAGCGTAAACATCGTGAAAGTGACTCACATCATTACTCGTCTGATCCTCGGAGGAGCACAGGAAAACACACTTCACAATGTTGAAGATCAGCATTCAATTTTTCACGATGATGTCTCTCTGCTTACAGGTCCGGCTGAAGGTCCAGAGGGATCACTGATCCCGCGTGCTCAACAGGGAGGGTTCAGGCTTGAAATTATCCCGGAAATGAAACGTAGTATCCGTCCGCTGAATGAGTGGCAAGCCTACCGCAAACTCGTTTCGTTACTCAATGAAATCAAACCCGATTTAGTCCATACTCACAGTTCGAAAGCCGGTATTCTCGGTCGGTATGCTGCGAGAAAACTTAAGATTCCTGTCGTCCACTCCATTCATGGAGCAGCATTTCATTTCGGTCAACCGAAGCTCGCATACAAAACATACGTCGCAGCCGAGAAAGCTGTCTCTGGTTGGACAGAGAAGTATATCTGTGTTGCTGATGCGATGCGTGACGCCTATCTGGAAGAGGGGATTTCCTCCATGGATAAGTACGTCACTATTCAAAGTGGTTTTGAAGTCGAACCGTTTTTAAATCCACCGCGAGCCAGAGCTGAAGTCCGGAATGAATTTGGTTTCGAAGACAAGCATGTCGTAGTAGGAAAGATCGCTCGCTTATTTCATTTGAAAGGGCATGAATTCCTAATTACCGCTGCCAAGGATGTTGTTTCAAAAAATCCGAACGTCCGGTTTCTATTCGTAGGAGATGGACTCCTGCGGCAAGAGTTCGAAACCAGGATCGCTGAATCAGGACTTTCCGAGTATTTTCGCTTCAGCGGTCTTGTCCCGACAACTGAAATTCCAAACCTGATCCATGCGATGGACATCGTCGCGCACACAAGCCAGTGGGAAGGATTAGCACGAGTGCTTCCGCAGGGGCTGATTTCTGCCAAACCTGTGATTTCCTACGATGTCGGAGGAGCCAGAGAAGTCATCCTTCCGGGTAAAACGGGTTACTTATTACCGAGAGACTCCGTTTCTGAACTCAGCCAAGCGATTTGCGAACTCGCTGAAGATGAGCAACTTAGAAACCGCCTCGGAGAAACTGGTCGAGCCATGTTCACCGACATCTTTCGCCACGAAACCATGACCGCCCGCATTCGCGAAGTCTATCAAGCAGTTTTGAATCAATAGCGTGTGTTCACTGAATAAAGACTGACATTGAAATTTAGGATCACATTAGTCGTCTGACGTGATTCTGTTGAGCAATTAATGATCAGTTGCCCCTCTTAATTCTTGTTTTGCCACACAGATCGCTGAGGACTCAGAGGGAAGAACAGTGTATATCACTTCTTCTTCACTTCCCTTTGTGTTCTCTGCGTCCTCTGTGGCTAAAAACTTCGGAAACTCAACAGCATCATACGGATGATCTATGACGCTATTTCAAGTTTAATTGGAACTCATCTTGATCTCGAAACGTCTCAGTTGAATCTCTTTCTGAACTCGAGCCTTTGCAACGACGATGCCAAACACGAACTCAAACTTACCATTCTTCGTCAGTCTTCTCTGTGTGCTAATTCAGATTGGGTGTCGGGAAAGGCGAGAAGAAAACACTCACTCAATTGAGATCTTGCCTCACGCGTCCAGCAATACTTCTGCGGAAGAGATATTACTGAGGGCATCGGGTGCGTGTCTGGCAAAGATCAGCAAGCTCGAAGAACTCGATGAGAGACCATCCGATGGAGATCATCATGTCAAAGCATGGCTGGAACCTATCGAGGAAAGCGGCTTCGTTCCCGAATTTCTGTATCTAGTCGTTGAATATGGAGGATTGAGACCCGTTGAAGACATGGAAGAACTTGCTCAGCGTGAAATGATTTTGCGTCATGACTCGCTGAAAGTTGGTGAGCAGCATTGGTTCGTGTTCTCTGATGATTTCGATTCCTCAAAGTACCCGTCTAAAGTTGCAGGTTGGTGGCGTCACGAAGACGGAACGGTCCCACAGGATGTGATCGCAGCGATTGAGAATGATCGCTTCAAGAGCATGCCGCATTGGGATGAGACGATGAACATCGTCTTCAGCGCAGCCCAGAATGACGGTAACATTGATGTCTTGATTCGTGAAGCAGATTCAGAATCTGCAGATGCGG
>JABJMI010000352.1 GCA_018659505.1 Planctomicrobium sp. | reverse complement strand
TTCATGGTTTGGTTGGTCATCTTTCTGTTTGGGATCGTCGGCATCGGTTGGGGACAGTGGTTTCTGGTCCCTGGACTCCTTTTTTTAACCGCTCTGGGTTGCCGTTACTGGATTCAAAAACGACAACAACTCTTTTTCCAAAGAGCGATCTTACCGCTGCTCCAAACTGAGCTACGAACTCGTAAGATTTCTTTCTATTCTCTGATCGCAGGAATACGGCAGCACGAAGAATTACGGACTTTACTAGATGAAATCATTCACTGGTCTCCGCAGTCTCGGCAACTTTCGTAGTCAAGATATATTTCCGCACTTCAATCGCGACTCAAAGCGTCCTGCTAAGGCAGCAGCGTGGAAATAGTCTCCCATACAAGCACACTCGCTCGCGCGTCGTGCTGGTAGACCAATTCTTTTCCAAGCCTAAGACCAATATTAAATGAGCTCTTAGTGGTTAATTATTGTGTTGTTTCCGCTTGAATTTCCTTAAGTCGCTTTTGCAACATCAAAGCTTTTTCAGGCTGAGATTTAATTAGATTGTTTCTCTCTCTAGGATCTTCTTTAAGGTTGAAAAGTTGTCCGGTTGGAGCGAATCCAGATTCAATATTGGTATTCGAATAAACAGATGGACCTTTTGAACTCTCGATGTACTTCCAGTCTCCTCGACGAAAAGCTAACACTCTTGCGTGTTCGACAAGCTCATTGCGGCCTTTGTTTTGCTGTCCCAATAAAGCCTGTAGATGATTTTCGCTGTCTGGGAAATCTCCTGAGGAG
This sequence comes from Planctomicrobium sp., assembly GCA_018659505.1. Taxonomy (GTDB): domain Bacteria; phylum Planctomycetota; class Planctomycetia; order Planctomycetales; family Planctomycetaceae; genus Thalassoglobus. Next base: position 1,376 of record JABJMI010000352.1, on the reverse strand, counting down.
ACGTTCTTGCTAAGTAATGCAGCGAATGTGGCAGGGAAATCAATCTGACACATCAGTGCATCAGAGACTTGCCCCGCTTTAATATTGTTTGTCCACCTTGCAATGAATGGGATACGCGTGCCTCCTTCGAACGCACTATATTTTCCGCCTCGCAAATCTCCGGCTGGTCGATGCTTGCCGAGTTTTTTAACTGCATCATCCTTGTAGCCATCGTCTACGACAGGACCGTTATCGCTCGTAAAAATGACGAGTGTATTGTCATTCAATTCCAAACGGTCGAGCGTGTTGAGGATTTGCTCAGTACACCAGTCCAGCTGCGCGATGGCGTCGCCACGTGGTCCCATGGCAGTGCTTCCAACAAATCTGGGATGCGGGACTCGTGGCACGTGAATATCATGATATGAAAAATAAAGGAAGAAAGGTTCGCTTTTGTTTTTCTCAATGAAGTCTACAGCCTTTTCGGTAATGACATCTGCCATATCTTCATCTTTCCACCAGGCTGATTTCCCCCCACTCATATAGCCAATGCGGCTAATGCCGTTGATGATGGTCTGATTGTGACCGTGGCTGGGGTGCATCTTGAGAAGTTCGGGTTGATCCTTTCCCGTCGGAAGATCAGTTAATGGCTTTCCAAAACTCACAGTGATTGGATCGTTCGGATCGAGATCAACGATATGGTGATTTTCAACATAGACAGTGGGAACACGATCTCCCGTGGCAGGGATGAGGTAACAATAATCGAAACCGAGCTCTAATGGTCCTGGCTTAATTTCTTTATTCCAGTCCATGTTTTGATCACCCAAACCGAGATGCCATTTTCCGACGACTCCGGTTTGATATCCGTTTGCAGAGAATAGATCAGGTAATGTTTTGCGATCTGGGTCGATAATGAGCGGTGCATTGCCTTTTGCAATTCCAGTTCCTTGTCTTCGCCAAGCGTACTCTCCGGTCAACATGGCGTAACGAGAGGGAGTACAGGTTGCAGAAGGCGAATGTCCATCTGTGAAGCGAATCCCTTCTTTGGCAATCCGGTCGATAGCAGGTGTCTTAACTGATGTCGCTCCATAGCAACCGACGTCTCCGTAACCAAGATCATCAGCATAGATCAAAACAATGTTAGGTCGATCATCAGCTGACAACTTCGATGCAGCGAGGAATCCCGTTAATACCAGGCAAGTCAATGTGAGGGATTTTGAAATAGTGTGCATGAAATTCATTTTCTTAAAGATCGTTGAGTGAGTCGCAACATATAAGGTATGGAATTCAGGGTTCTGTCCGCAAACCAAGTTTTGACAAGTTAAAACGCTGATTCCATGAACCTGGAAACATTTAGGGAAATTTGGAGTTTGGTTTTCACACTTAGATCATTCAGAATT
>JABJMI010000489.1 GCA_018659505.1 Planctomicrobium sp. | reverse complement strand
ATGACGACATATTTTGTTTTTCCTTTCCTTTCCTGTAAGCAATTCTGCGAAACTCTTGCCAGGGCATCTGGTATCTGGAGTATAGCTAAATCCCAAATAATCTAAAATTGTTGGCATGAAGTCATACTGACTCACTAAATTGAAGTTTACTGATTTTGCAGGAATATTATTTGGGTAACGGATTAAAAATGGTACTTTAACTGATTCTTCAAACATATTGATTGGGAAGGTTCCATTTCCTTTGCCCATAATACCATGATGACCCATGTTATAGCCATTGTCACTGGTAAATATAAAGATCGTGTTCTCCGAAATCTCAAGCTCTTTCAACTTCGAGTCGATTAACCCAATTCCGTGATCAATCGATTCAAGCATCGCTGCCAGATGAGGATTATGGTCCTGCGCCCAATGATGACCAGGATCTCCTTTGCCTTGCCCTGCATCTTCACAAAGGTAACAATGTTCGCGGCTCGAATTTCCAGGCGGATGCTTTTTGATGTACTTCTCGACGAGTTGCGGTTGTCCGTTCAAAATGGTGTGCGGGGCGTAGTGACTTAGGTAGAGAAAGAACGGCTGGTTCTGTTTCGCACTGCGTTCTATGAAATCAACCGCCTCGATATTCAGCCGATCTGTTAGGTATTCATCTTCACCCAGTCGATTCTCAGGGAGGTCTAGCCAACGGATTGGTTGATCTCGAAAGACGTAAGGCCAAAAGTTCGCACCATTGCCGACCCCTTTCACTTCGCTGCCGATGTTCCATTCGAACCCATGATCAGTCGGGCGCAATTCAAATTCCGCATCATGGTGTTGATATCCAGTCAAGTGCCACTTTCCGACCATACCCGTTGCATAGCCATGACTTTTGAGGATCTCTGGTAAGGTTGTCAAAGAAGTTGGGAGCGCGTTAGCAGAGTTGGGACGAAGGTAATCGATGATGCCAACACGAGCAGGATGCTGCCCAGTTAAAAGAGCTGCACGATATGGAGAACAAACAGGCGCCGCAGCATACGCAGCTGTGAACCTCATGCCTTCTGTGGCGAGTCGATCAAGGTTTGGAGTTTCATTGAACGTATTTCCATAACAGCCGATTTCTGACCAACCCAGATCGTCAGCTAACACAAACACGACATTCGGTGCCTGTTCAGCGTTCACGACAGGACAGAAGACTCCAAGAAAAAAGAAAAGGCAGCTAAATCGACATCGAGATTCGAATGTGTTCTTTGCAAGGTAAAACATCATATAAAGTTCCCTCTCTTAAGAAGTCTGAGTTCTTTTGAAGTACGATGGAGAGATGACATTACCTCCATTAAAAGTGTATCGATATACGAGACGAAAAGTCGATCCTCGCAGTTTTCCAGCACCTTGAAATGTGATATGAGTTGGGTCAAATATATTGAGACATGCCAGCTTTAACTAACATTGGTTGCCAGCAGTAGAGAATTTTAGTGAAGTCTCTCTATAATTTTGTGGTCTTATGAAAATATTGAGAATACACCATGCGAATTAAATTCTTATCTGTTTTATTCTACCTACTCATCCTTCAGCTTCCGGTCTCCGCTCAAGATGGAAACCCTCAAGCCGTCAATGTTGATTCTGTACCTGTCGGATTCACCAAACCGATTCCGAAGTCTGTTAATGAATTAAGAGAAATGCAGGAGCACCTCACAGAACTCATTCCCAAATTGATGGATTGTACTGTGAACTTGCAGATCAGTGTGCCTCAGGGAGGTGGAGAGGTCGTCGTGGCACAAGGAAGTGGTGTCATCGTCAGCCCTCAAGGACATATCCTGACTGCGGCTCATGTTTCTGGAAGACCAGGACGAAAAGTGAAGATCATCACCTCCGATGGAAAGAGCTATCGAGGTCGCTCATTAGGGAGAAACGTCGTACTTGATGCTTCGTTAGTTTTGATTGAGTCCGATCGGAAAGACTGGCCGTATTGTAAGATGGCGGATGAACTCCCTGAGCCGGGCGATTGGTCGATTGTAGTCGCTCATCCCGGAGGGTTTCAAAAAGAACGCGGGCTGGTCATACGTTTGGGACGTGTCATTATTTCGAATAGTCGGATGATTCAGACAGACAATGAACTTGTTGGCGGAGATTCCGGCGGTCCATTATTTGGTCCCGATGGAACAGTCATCGGTGTGAATACTCGCATCGGCGAAAGCACCGACCTAAATTTTCATGTCCCGATTGATGCTTACACACGCGATTGGGACAGACTGATCAAAGGTGAAGATTTCCGTACACACAGTGGCGCTTACTTAGGCGTTACAGGTGTCGTGAAAGAAGATTCACTGGGAATGGAGGTCACTGAAGTGTACCCCGGTGATCCTGCTGATCGCGCGGGGCTTCTAAAAGGGGACATCCTACTGACATTCCAATCTCGAAAAGTCGTGAGCATGCAGCAACTTAAATTTCTGGTTGGCGAAGAAATGCCTGGGAAATCAGTGAAGTTGGGGATTCTCCGCGATGGTAATACGATTGAAATTACTCTGCGACTCGGCATGCGCTGGGATTAGTTTAGATAGATCAAATGCTTTGCCCCGCACTTCAAGTGTAGGACAAATACACATAAAACTCGAACTGAAAGACAACATGAAGTTCATCGATTTGCGACGCCTCTGCCTCTCTGCAACATTCTTCATTCTTTTGTTATCGCTGCATTCAACAGCAAACGCGCAGCGAGATCCGATTCGGCTCACGCATGGTCCGATGCTCGGAAATCCAACTGCGACTTCGATGTCAGTCTGGGGAAGAACATCTGATCCGGGAGAGTTCGAGGTTCATTTTGGAATTGATCCAGAGAACATGAACCAAGTAAGCGAACCGGCCGAAACTCAACTTGGTCATGACAATACAGGAGTTGCTCAACTCGCAAACTTGAAGGCTGCCACACGTTATCACTATCAAATCTGGGTGAATGGACGACCACATGGCTGGCCGGGAACCTTTCGTACGTTGCCCAATGCAGAAGTGAGTCGGAATGAAAAGTATAATCCCGATGGACTGTTTAATTTTCGCTTTCAGATCGGATCATGTGCGAATCAAAATCCCCTGCATGGGATTGGTCATCGTATCCCAACTTACGAGAATCTAAATCGAGACTGGGCGGATAAGGTTGATTTCCACATTATGAATGGAGATTGGCTTTACGAAGAACTTCGCGAATTTCCACCAGAAGCGTGGCGACTGACTCAGGGAGTCGGAGCCTTTCCGCTCAGCGTGCAAGTGATGCCGACCATTGTCGGTGTTTGGGAAAACTACAAACTCTACCTTTCTCGCGGTGTCGAAATGGCGAAATGGCACCGCAATGTCCCAAGTTACTTTACGTTTGATGACCACGAACTCATCAACGATATTTGGGGGTCTTCGGAAGCGGGGAAACGACACCGCAGAACCGTCTTCCGCGATATCGGAACTCATGCTTGGTATGACTATCTCGGCTGGGCT
>JABJMI010000482.1 GCA_018659505.1 Planctomicrobium sp. | reverse complement strand
CCACCAACGCTTCTGCCTCAGTCAGGTTTTCATCGATCCAGTCGTATTATCAGGCCTCCCTGAAATGATCGTCGAGGAAGAGGCTATGCGATTTCTGAAGCAACAAGCTTCCATCGCCGAGTCGAATTACCAAAACGATAATGGGGAATCGACCGGTTCGTGGTCACCTTTCGGGAGCAGCGGGCGAAATGGTGGCGTCACGACTGGAGATAAAACAGCCACATGGTCTCCACTTGCCCTGTGGATTGCCGAGCAAATCAAGCAGGGTGTGCAGCCTGTCCCCTTCCCCTCACTGCCTGAACTACTGAGCTCCGTCTTTCGCAACAATCAGGTTGAGTACAGATTTGGGCACTTAGCCCAGGTGTTCTCGGGACCTCGCGAATCGCACCCTCCAACAACCCGTGATCTCCGCTGGCAGGATGCCTTCAAGCTACTCAGCCGACTCACTGAAACCTATTCGTCTGTGCCCTGGGTCATGCCGCAGCATCACATTGATGAAACGGCTCGGTTCCACGAGGAATCAGCGAGAGAAGCGATTGCTGTAACTGCAAAGGTCCGCTCTCAAAAGCCAACCTCCCAAAGCATTCCGCTGATCCCAGGAACATTCCACGAAGCGGTTCGAGAGTACGTAAAGAAACGCACCGCAGATTTCACCAAAGGTGGTGAATTCGACGGCAGCGGTCACCATATGATTGGACTCGCAGAAAACTTGCAGAAACGGCAGCCCGACGTGCCCCTCGCGATGCTGGACTTCACGCGTTGCCAAGAGGCCTACGACTTCTGGAGAAACCGTCCAATGAACCTGCGGTCAAGAGAGCCGCTTTCCCTCAAGCACTGTGCCAGTCACGTCAGCGTACTCAGTCAGTTCTTCAAATGGCTGCATACCAGCGACAAGTTTGCGTGGAGAAAACCTGAAGACTTCGACTTGATGGAAACGAAAATCAAGCGTCTACCATCTGATCGACGGTCCATTCAAGACATTGAAATTAAAACATTCAACATCGAGCACCTCAAACTCCTCTACAAGCACGCCTTACCCCCACAACGATTGAAGATGGTGTGGTGCCTAAACTGCTCCCATGGTGCTGCGGAGATCGGGCGAGTGGCATGGGAAGACCTATTTCTAAATCAACTTCACCCCTGGACCAACGAAGGCCTTGAGTTAACCAGCAGCGAAAGCGACTCTTGGTGTGGACTCCTGCGGCCCAAAACTGATGTGGTCGGCTGGTGGTGGTTGTGGCCCGAGACGATCCAACTTGTTCAGTGGTGGAAAACTGATCTTGAGCGTCGACTCAAACGAGATTTGAATCCGACTGAGCGAATGCTGCTGACGAACAAAGGTGCGGATCTCTATCGCGACTCATCCCGAAACGCTCAGTCGTCGTTTTCTAATGAATGGAGCCGATTGTATTCTCGCGTTGTGAAAGCGGAGGGGAAAGATGCGGTGCCCAAACTTCCATTTGGAACACTCCGAGACCAAATGAGCAACTGGCTTGGCAGCGACCAAAATCGAGCTGTGCTGGCAAGTGTTGCATTGGCCCACGGAATTCCGCACAAGGGTGACAAGCTGCTTTACAAGCACTACTCGAATCGCCCATGGGCTCATCTCTTCGAAGCCCAAAAGGAATATCGAAGACTTATGCAGCCGATGTTTGACGAGGTTCCCGACCCGCTCGTTATTCATGATCAACTGACCAGTTAACCTGAATTGCGCACCGTGTTGCCACCAAAACAAAGACGACATAAAAGTAGAGAGAATACTCTCCCGGTCGAGTCGCTCACATCCACTTGACCGGGTTCTTTTTTCAAACCAGCGCTCCGCTTTTCGACCGTCGAGCGCCACGTTTTCTCACTGACGTCTACACATCGAAGTGCCTTCACTCTCAGAACGCATAGAAGACATTCCGCTGTTGGCTGAACACTTTCTGTCGCAACTTGCACGTAAGCTCGGCAGGAACGCTCCACGTTTGACCCTAGCCAACGTTCAAGAACTTCAGCGACACGACTGGCCCGGCAACATTCGCGAACTTCAGCACATGCTTGAACGTGCCATGATCACTTCGTCGTCACGCAAAGGAAAGCTCCGGTTCAACCTCGAAGATTCCCCCGCAAGCGGTTCATTTACAAAGAACACCGCAGATTATGACACGGCACAAGAAGCAGGCAACAT
>JABJMI010000231.1 GCA_018659505.1 Planctomicrobium sp. | reverse complement strand
TTAAACTTTTCACATTAAACCACGGACATGTTCGTCGACAATCGTGCTGCCTCGACGCCACTATCCAGAAATGTACCAGGGCGTGAAATCAGAGAGTCTCTTGATCCTTCTCAAGCTCAAGTTCTTTTTCGTCCGCTTGCTGATCTTGGTTTGGTGAATGTTGAAAAGCGTTGGTGAGTCCGCCAAGGACGCTACGACCAGCCTGATTATGAGGTCGATTGGGGTCGGGCTCTTGAGGAGGATTTGCCCAGACCATGAGAAACAGAAGGCAGGCAACTGTTAAGGAAATAAAGGGGGCTCGAGATCGACCTGTCTCATCACGCTTTTGCCCTGGTAGACCAGACAAACGAGATTCAATTTCTGGCCATAAACTTTCTTGAACATCATAAGTTCGCTCAACGTCAGCCTGCTCGAGAACTGCCATCGACTTTTTTACATTCTTGTAATGCTGGCGGCAGTCGTCACAGATGGAAGCATGACGGCGCGCCTGCTCCCAATCTGAAGGATCAGAGTCGTCGTGTCCCAGGTGCAAAGCGATTGCCACTTTTGATTCGCGACAGTTCATGATTTGCTCTCAGTGCATTCAGAAATGAGTCCGTAAAAAAATGTCATTCCTGAATTCATGCCTTTCTAGTGAAGAAGTATTGGTAAGCGTTAACAGTATCTTACACGCTTCCTAATTCTGTCGTTGTCGTATTTCCCAAAGTTCTTGAAATCGGTTTCTGGCCTCGGCAAGTCTCCAACGTATTGTGGCTTCTTTACGGTCCAGGATGGCAGCGATTTCAGATGTTGAGAAATTCTCCATATCTCTTAACACGAGTACCGTTCGATACTTTTCTGGAATCTGCTGTATGGTGGCTCGAACTTCCTGTTGTAAGTCCTGAGTAGGGCGGGGATCGGCGTCTGGCGTCTCGATCCACCGATCAACACTGCGATCAGTGAATAATACAGCCCAGACACGTCTCTTTTTTTTGCGAAGGTAATCAAGTGTTAAATTGACGCCAATCCGGAACAGCCAAGGCGAAAACCTGCGAGCCGGATCAAATTGATCTAATTTTTCATAAACTCGAATGAATGTTTCCTGAGATAAGTCATCAGTAATATCGGCATCGAAGACAAATCGACCGATGACTCGCTGGAGTCGACTTTCGTATCGATGAACTAATTCTCCGAATGCTTCCCGATTCCCTTTTTTCGCGTCTTCAACAAGACGGGCATCGCTGGCCTGAGTTCCCTGTTCCAACAGAGCCTCGTATTCAGAAGTAAGTGGTGACTTCGTCTTCATGTCTACGTCCCAAGTTCAATTCTCTACATAATATAGAGTACGTGTAGCACCCCGGGAATCGTTGGAGATTATTTGAAAAACTTCAATAAACGCTATTAATGAAGGAGATGACTAGCCTTTAGTGTACCGATGAGCACGTGATTTTGCCCAATGCATTCCGTTTGTAAAGGTGATTGCCAACCATGACCGGAGGAGTCCAGCACTTCCCGTTAGAGACTTTGGCTGCCACGACAACTTCGAATTTCTCTTGATTTGACTCGATAACGACTAGCTCACCGGTTTCTTTCAGTACCAAAATTTGTGAATTCACAACGAGAAGTGTCCCCGCTCCGAATTTCTCTTCCCGCCAAAAAGGAGTTCCTGTTTGAGGATCAAAACAGACCAGACTTGGTTCTTCATCCGCATCTCCATCAATCGCGTAGATAGCATCATTAACGAGGACTCCCGGACTCATTTGGATTCGAACATCACGATTACGCCAGACCAATTCAGATTTATCTTTGTCGAATTCAATCAGACCAGTCCCTTTTCCGTACCCCGAAGAGACCAAGAGTTGATGATCATTCAAAACAAGCGGATCAGCAGCATTGATTCCGTAGCGAGTAATCCAACGCTCTGACCAGATTAACTCTCCGTTTGATGGATCAACGGCGTTGACTGCTTTTGCGTTTAGGAATACGACATGAGGAGTCTGTTTGGTTTTTACGAGAAGCGGCGAAGAATATCCGGCGTCCACATCGTTAGTCGATGACCAAACGAGTTCTCCAGATTGTGAGTTCAAGCATAGACCATGACTGCCGGCATTAAAGATGACTTGCTCTCCGACGATTAAAGGAGAACCCGCGAACCCCCAGGTGGGGACGTTCAATTTCAATTCCTTGACAATGTTATACTGCCAAACGATATCGCCGGTTTTTAAGGCGAAACAATGGATCAAACCTTTGCGACTGATCGTATAGACCTTGCCTTCCGAGATGGCTGGAGTCGAAGTTGGA
>JABJMI010000504.1 GCA_018659505.1 Planctomicrobium sp. | reverse complement strand
GGGCATAAAATGGCGATTGCTGAGATCGCTGAGGGGGAAGCGATTCGAAAGTTCGGGCAGCCGATTGGGTTCGCAACGAAACCTATCCACACCGGAGAATGGGTTCATACCCATAATGTTGGTTTAGGTGAACTTGGGCATCAGTACGAGTACTGCACCTCAATCAAAGAAGTCGAGAAACCAATTGAGGAAAGATTCTTCCAGGGGTATCGCCGTGCTGATGGAAGGGCAGCGACACGAAACTACATCGGGATTATTAGTACCGTGAATTGCTCTGCGACATCTGCAAAGTATATTGCGAATGCTTTTGATGAATCAATTCTTGCCGACTATCCCAACATTGACGGCGTCGTAGCATTGGCTCACAAAGGTGGCTGCGCATTTGAATATGGTGGAACAGATCACCGAATACTGGCTCGGACTCTCGCTGGCTTTGCAGAACATGCCAACATCGCTGCCTACTTGATTGTCGGCTTGGGTTGTGAAACTTCTCAAGCAAGTTTTCTGGCGGAAGAACACAATTTAGTCCAGCTAAACGTCGCTCCCGAAGTTTCTCGAAAGCCGCTGATCATGAACATTCAGGATCAAGGTGGAGTTGCCAAGACCGTTCAACGCGGGATTGAGACACTCAAAGAGCTTTTGCCAGTCGCAAATGATGTTGAGCGAGTATCGATTCCTGTCTCTGAAATCATCCTCGGAACAGAATGCGGTGGAAGCGACGGCAATAGCGGAGTCACCGCGAACCCGGCAGTCGGGATTGCGACTGATATACTTGTCGCTCATGGAGCGACTTCCATCCTTGCGGAAGTGCCTGAAATCTATGGCGGCGAACACTTACTGACTCGACGTTCAATCAACAGAGAAGTTGCTGACAAGCTTCTCCAAAGAATCAAGTGGTGGGAAGATTATGCAGAATTATTCGGAGCGAAGATCGATAACAATCCTTCAGTCGGAAACAAGAAAGGGGGACTGACAACGATCTTCGAAAAATCATTGGGTGCCATTGCCAAAGGTGGTAGCACTCCGCTGCGAGCAGTGTATGAGTTCGCAGAAAAAGTGCGTGAGAAAGGCTTCGTCGTCATGGACACTCCAGGCTACGACCCACCTTCGGTCACCGGAATGATCGCAGGCGGAGCGAATATGGTGGTCTTCACCACAGGTCGCGGAAGTTGCTTTGGTTGTAAACCAGTTCCAACGATTAAAATCGCGACCAACTCGTTGATGTATAACCGCATGGTCGACGACATGGACATCAACGCAGGTTCAATACTCGATGGAGACGCAACAGTCGAATCGGTCGGCGAAGAAATCTTCGAGAAAATCATCTCGGTCGCCAGCGGAGAGAAAACAAAGAGCGAAGCACAAAACATCGGCGACGAAGAGTTCTGCCCTTGGACGCCCGGACCGATTTTTTAGTGCGGTCTGCTAGACCGCTGGGTAAGAGTACATATCTTCGTGTTAACACCACTTTAGCCACCCACTTTAAGTGGGTGGCTAAACTCTGATTCCGCTTTGTTAAAAGAGTCTGTTCAACCCGTTCAACGCCGCAACACGATACGCCTCTGCCATCGTCGGATAGTTAAACGTCGAGTTCACAAAATACATGAGTGTATTTTGTTCTCCCGGTTGAGACATGATTGCTTGACCAATGTGAATGATCTCGGAAGCATTTGCACCGAAACAGTGAATCCCCAAGAGTTGCAGCGAGTCACGATGGAATAATATCTTCAACATCCCGACAGTTTGGTTTGTGATTTGGGCACGTGCCAGAGACTTGAATATTGAATGCCCCACTTCATAAGGAACTCCTTCTTCCGTGAGTTCTCGTTCTGTTTTCCCGAGACAACTGATCTCTGGTGAGGTATAAATTCCGGATGGAATTTCCTGCACCATTGACCGTTCACAACTTCCGTGAATCATATGATGAGCGGCATAACGTCCTTGCACATACGCTGCACTCGCTAACGATGGAGGACCAATAACATCTCCGACCGCGTAGATGTGCGGTTGAGCAGTTTGGAAATGTTCATTGATTTGAATTTGCCCGCGTTTGTTGCATTCGATATCGATGCTCTCCAATCCCATATCGGCAGAGTTCCCTGTTCGTCCCGCTGCCCAGAAGAGAATGTCTGTTTTGATTTGCTTTCCCGATTTGAGATGTAAAATCACGCCATCTTCAACCGTTTCGACACGGTCAAATTCTTCACGATTCCGAATCAACACACCTCGATCACGAAGGTGGTAGCTCAGTGCATCGCAGATTTCATCATCCAGAAACTCAAGTAACTGATCGCGAGTATTGATTAAATTAACTTTGGTTCCGATGTTGCGAAACATCGAAGCGTACTCGCAGCCAATCACACCGGCTCCAAAAATCGTGATCGACTTCGGGGTGTAGGTAAGTCCCAGAATGGTGTCACTATCAAAATTGCGACCACTGTTGAAGTCGATATCAGTTGGACGGTACG
>JABJMI010000267.1 GCA_018659505.1 Planctomicrobium sp. | reverse complement strand
CGGGGATGTTGCTCCGTTTCTGCTTCCGGTAGATCACCCAATCACCGACCTGCCAACTGTTCCTTTTCATCTTTCAATCCGTCTGTGAGTCCGTCTCTCTGATTGTTTCATTTGATAGCTAAGTTACATAGACTGCTTCTTCTTAACATTTTCTTGACGAACTATAAACCCTGAATCGGTGATGAATTGGAACTCGAAGCTTTAACCAAGATGATCTTCGAACTTGTCGGTGGGCTGGGAATCTTTCTTCTCGGCATGAAGCATATGTCCGAAGGGATGCAAGCTGTCGCTGGCTCAAGTTTGCGCCGAATGATCAGTGCCGTCACACACAATCGTTTGCTCGCCACCACAGTCGGGGTTGTGGTCACGTGCATCGTGCAATCAAGTTCGATCACAACAGTGATGGTTGTAGGCTTTGTGAACAGCGGGATGATGGGTCTCTCCCAAGCGATTGGTGTCATCATGGGGGCGAATATCGGAACCACCATTACCGGCTGGATTCTCGTCCTGAAGATTGGCAAATACGGTCTTCCTCTACTCGGAATTTGCGCCTTTATTTATCTCTTCTCGAAAGGTGATCGCTGGCGCTACCGTGCGATGGCATTGATGGGTGTCGGGATGGTTTTCTTCGGTCTGGAGATCATGAAAGATGCCTGTGCAATCATCAAAGAATTACCAGCCTTTGAAATCTGGTTTCAACGCTTTCAAGCAGACAGCTATCTAGGTGTTTTGAAATGTGCCTTCCTCGGCTGCATTCTGACGACCATGGTCCAGTCTTCCTCTGCGACATTAGGGATTACAATATCATTAGCTTTTCAAGGGATTATTTCTTATGAAACAGCGGCAGCGTTAGTCCTTGGAGAGAATGTTGGTACAACGATTACCGCATTCCTTGCATCCTTGGGAGCCACAACCAATGCTCGGCGTGCTGCGTATTTTCATGTCATCTTTAATATGGTTGGAGTCTTTTGGATTACATTGCTTTTTCATTGGTATATTCAGCTCGTTCAGGCAATATTAGAAGCGAATGTTGCCCAGATGGTCCTCGTAGATGGTGTGGAAACATTCCCCAATACAACTGCTGCCATCGCTGCCACGCATAGTATTTTCAATGTTGCCAACACGTTGATCTTCCTGCCGTTTCTTCCCAAGTTCGTCACGTTGCTGGAACGCTATGTCCCTGCCAAAGAGTTCAAGGAAAAACCACGACTAACAGATCTCGATGTCCGAATTCTCGAAACCCCCGCGCTCGCGATCAATCAGTCACAACGAGAGATCGAACGTATGGCAGAAGGTTGTTCCAAGATGCTCGATTGGCTCTTAGAGTTAATGGAGCAGGACGAACCCGACAAAGCGCTTGCCGACAGACTCAAACACAGAGAGCGTGTCCTGGATACGATCCAGGATGAAATTTCCGAATTCATTACAAACATGCTCTCCGGCAATGTCCCACACTCAGTCGCCGAAGAAGGTCGACGCCAGCTGCAACTTGCGGACGAGTACGAATCCGTCAGTGACTACATCGCCAATCTGGATAAGTTTGATCGTAAATTACGTAGAGATGGATTTCGCTTTACCGAATCACAGCGCAAAGGTTTAGCAGAGTTGAATCGAAGCGTCGCTGAGTTCATCACACAGATCAATCAAGGATTCGAACAGAAGAATCCGAAAACTCTCATTAAATGTGAAGAACACTCACAAAGAATTCGTAACGATATTAAACAACTTCGCAAGCAGCATCTCGAAGATCTCTCAACTGGCGATTTCCCTCCACTCGTTAGTGTCGCCTTTTTGGCAGCGTTGAATGCCTACTCAAGAGTCAGAGATCACTCCCGCACAATCGCTGAGATCGTTTCTGGCGAGAAATAACTGTAGGCGTGCGCATACTTGGATACAGAGACATCTATTTTAGAACTACAAATCAAACGAAACAAAAAACTCTGAAACTCTTCTGGTCTGTAAGAATTTGCGAGACAGACTCGATGCAAAATTCTGTCTATCAAGCTCTAAAAAAGTTTAGACAAGATGAACATGATTTACAGGATAAGATGATCACTGTAGGGTGAATACAAACAAGAACAATCGAATGGTTGTCTTACCAATTTTGACTTCACTTAAGTCGTAAGAAGATTGTTGAATCTAAGGATTCATCATTCTCATCATGTCAATCCTGTCTATATTTCCGGGATGAGCTAAACACGATGATGAGTTTAGCCAAGTCAGTCAGTAGCTGTATTGTTTCGTGTTATTTGTCTGTTTCGTGGTTAACCAACAGTTTCAAGCTGTAAATAGTTGCGAGTTCTCTCCAATTATGGTGACTTCTCTTTCCCTGAAAGCAGGCTGCAATCTTCAACAATAACACAGTTGCAGACTTGGCAAGTAGAATCTTGGAAAAGATCCAATTGCAGAGTAATTCATAAGCTGGATTCGCTCTGTCGGGATCAATTGCTGCTGAAGTTGTAGACGTTTTCAGGGGTGCAAATCGCTTAACCGGAACCTTTGTCAGCGTTCCAACCGCACTGCCCGCATGACCGGTCTACGGTACTTGAATACGGGAGAAGCCGATGCAAATTCTACAATTGTGTGCGAACTCACTCCCGTAATTCTCGATAGAAATTCTCAACAGGAAATGGAACTGACCACGGACAAAGAGTGTTGGTCATTCGGTTGAGAGGATAAAAAGGTTGCCTGTACACAAGCAACAGCAACCATCAAAGTTTGACGGGAGATGAACGGTTGAGTCGTTCCTATCTGGCAGTACGGCACTTATTACGACAACTGGAACTCAAACGAGAAAAAGGATTCAGCAGCCGAGTCATTCCAAATTGGCTCGAAGGTTTCATCGACGAAATCTCTGAGCGATTCGAACCGTTCAGCGGGGTTGCTCGCGTTGGCTATGAATGTGCGTTCTCCGAAGACGTCTGGGAGCTTTCAGTCTTCCTCGGTGAGACAGAACTCATCGGTGGAGCAGAAGATGGTCGGATGCTGCCCGTGAACTTTCGCTTCGACTTGACCTCGATTACAAATCAATTTGAACTGATTGAATCGATCCATTGGAACGCTTTCCCCAATAGCCCCGTTGATGTTGAAGTTGCGAATGATCTCTCTTTCTTGACTGTCAACGGCTTGATCGACAATGAAAAAGTTCTGCTGCAAATTCATTCGACTCCGCCGAATCAAATCGGTCCTGCGATTCGTCAACACACAGACGGTAGATTAGAACTGACATAGTCGTAAGTAAAACTAAAACGACCTCGTCTGGGTCTTTAACAGCAAAGGCTCGCAGTTGGCACACTGCGAGCCTTTGTCTGTTTTGTGTGGATGATCTCTGAGTGCTATATTCACTCTTTCAGCATAGAGAGTTTTTTTAGAGCTTAAACCATGCCTGCAATTCGAGTCATTTCATCTGCGAACGGTTTAGAGGCGACTCGCCTTGCGTATCAATTGATCGAAGCGGGTGAGGATGTCCTTTCGGGAGTTGTCGAAGGGGTAACACTGGTTGAAGACGATCCCGATGAATTGACTGTTGGCTACGGTGGCTTACCTAACGAGCAAGGCTTCGTCGAACTCGATGCTGCGGTCATGCACGGTTCAACACATCGCGTCGGTGGAGTTGCTGCCCTGAAGAACGTACGACACGCTGCCCGCTTGGCAAAGCTGGTTCTCGAACAAACGGACCATTCATTAATTGTAGGTCAAGGAGCCAACGATTTTGCCCGCGCTCAGGGTTTCCCCGAAGAGAACCTGTTGACTGAGAAAGCACGCAAGATCTGGTTGTATTGGAAACAGACGAATTCAAATCGTGATGACTGGATTCCTCCGCCACCTGATTTACTCGACCAAGACGTTAAAGATTTTTTCAAACTCGTCGATGACCACGGACCCGCAGCGACTCACAATTATCAGCGATCAGAAGCGATTGACCGACCGACGGGAACAATTCATTGCTCAGGCATCGATGCGAACGGAGACATTTCCTGTGTGACAACGACCAGCGGTCTCGCCTTCAAGATTCCTGGACGTGTAGGAGATTCCGCCCTCATTGGCGCAGGACTCTATGTCGACAACAACATCGGAAGTTGCGGTAGCACCGGTCGCGGTGAAGAGAACATTCGCAACGTCTCTTCATTCGCAGTTGTCGAGATGATGCGCAGCGGAATGTCACCCGCCGATGCAGGTCTCGCAGGTCTACAAAGAGTCGTCGATCACGTCGCAGAACCTCATCTTCTAGGAGCCGATCAGCGACCAAACTTCGGTTTGAAGTTCTACGTACTCTCTAAATCAGGTGACTACGCCGGCGTCTCCCTCTGGGGACCAACCAAGTTCGCCGTCACAGATAAAGATGGAACCCGCCTGGAAGACTGCCAGTACCTGTTTGAGAAACCTGACAGGTAACCGATGCGGTGACTGTAGATTTCAGTGAGCAGCGGTAGGGTACGCTTTGCGTACCAAAACAACTGACCTGTTCCCAACGAAGCGTAAATTGGGAATTGAGAATCGAGTGAACATTCAAAGGTACGCGAAGCGTACCCTACGGTGCTGGAGTGGTCACTGGCAATCAGGAGCCGTAGAAACAACAATTGATAGCTGACCGTTTGATGTATGGCATGCCAACAGACCATTCCTTGATATTTTCCAGAAAGGAGCGATTCATTTGTGACCAAATTACGCTCTGTCGTGATCATCGTTTGGCTTGTGATCGCTGCGACGTTAGCACAGCCAGGGTTGGGCACAACGCATTCATTGGGTCGGGATGATAGTGCTAGCGTGAATGCTGTTCACCCCAGTCGAATGAAGTTAAATCAGTTAGAACATCGATTGGGTGAAATTGACGACGAGCTTTCAGGGCTTGCCATATTCAGCTTGAATACAGGAGTTGGTTCAGTTGGTTACCGTTCTCTCCCGCACGATGGAAGCGCCAGCGAGGAGTGGATTCAGATTGACCTGGGACAGGAAACGCCTATCGACCAGATCGTGCTCGTTCCGGCGATTTGGCGCGACACAATCGATGACTTCACTGCTGATGGCTTCCCGCTGGAATTCAGTATCGTTGCAGGAACCAGTGCTGATCCTGACGGTACGGTCGTTGCCAGCTACTCTGTGAAGGACCATCTCCTGCCGCGCATTGCACCGGTTGTCGTGTCGTGCGAGGGAACCACTGCTTCCTGGGTGCGATTGGAAGTGAATCAACTGTCGCGCCGCGACTGGGACGGTAAGTACATCCTTCAGCTGTCAGAAATCCTG